>NZ_MSQD01000004.1 GCF_002102475.1 Thermoanaerobacterium sp. PSU-2
TCATCTATAGTTATTAAATTGTAACTGAAAGTATATTTAAATATTACGTCTAATATCTCCACAAAAACTATGCTTATTACCGCTACAATAAATGGTGGCATATATATTTTTTTATCTTTATTAAATGTACTATTATTGCCTAGTATAGAGCCAATACCACTTCCAACCAATAACGCCGCAAGGACATAGGTAAGTGATGTTATTGGATGTCCCAAATACAAAATGAATTTTTGTATCAATGATATCTCAATAAGCATATAAGCCGTTCCTAAAGCGCCAAAATAAATTAGCGCCTTCGCAGTGTTTTTTTGCTTTAACATAGGTCTAAACAATAAATATATACCTAACAGAACTACTAAAAGAAGTATTATTAACAGCATTAATGCATTGTTGTTAAAATTGTAAAAATACGGCTTATCGTCTGTGGCAGGTTTAATAATAAATGGAAAACCTCTTAAAAAGTTATTAAACGTTAAATGTCCTTTTTCAAGATGAAAAAGAGGACCAACTTCAAATGAAGTGGGGATATATAAAGGTTTATTGTTCCCAGCCATTGCTTCCATCTCAAGTCTGTTACTCTCATCTATTGTAAATGGCTTATTTTTAATGATTACCAAAGGACTATCTATTTGTGAATTGCCACCATGATTGTGAGTCATTGTAGAATCTTTGTTTATAACCGCTATATATTTTGTGGCTTCTTCTACTGAAACACCGTTTCTGCTTAATGCACTAATCGCTGTTGCTACAATTTTACTCATATCCTCTTCATCATGAGCTAAAAATACTAACTTGCCATTTTGTGACAAATGATCTATATAAGCTTTTAATGCCTCAACGGTATATATATAATTTTCGTTGAGAGCGTATCCAGTTTGTAAAGCTGAACTAGTCATTACCATAGATAAATAGATAATATCATATTTGTTTTTTGATCTATTAATAAAGTATCTACCATCTTCACCATAAATCTTAACATTAGCTTTATTATAAATATCACCATTAAAATCTTTGAAATGCCTAACAGCATCTATAGTAGATGTATTGATTTCAACACCCGTTATATTTTTGCTTTTTCCAGCAAGAGCGTACAATATGTCCCTACCACCGCCAGGGCCAATTATTAATATATTATCTTTTTTGCCAAATGTATATGGTAAATATTCTACATCTTTTTTATATATGTCTAAACTGCCATCTTTGCCATCAAATTTATACATAGGAGAGCTTGCCGTTCCATCAATTGTTACAATCATCTCGTTCGGATCGTTGTCGACTCTTATAACATCCGTTCTTGAAAAAGCATTCCATTTAGTGTATACAATCTCTGCTTTATCTCCCGAACTAATTATGTTACCAAATGTTTTTAATTTACTTGTAATTATGCTGCCAAAGTTTTTTTCCATCACACTAATATAATTTTGCGGCACAAAAATTGACATAACAAACATACCTAATACTGCATATGCAATTATGTATTTCTTAGATAAAAAATTTACAAAAAATATTACAGCAATAGATGAGATAATAGATATCAATATGATTGATTTTATAACACCTAAATAATCAAGTGAAAATAAAACTAAAATACTGCCGAGTCCAGAACCAATCAAATCTACAAAATACAATTTATTGCTTATATCACTAAATTCACTATAAATTGATGATAAAATATAACCACCTATTATAAAAGGTACCATCGCGGGTATAATATATACCAATATATTGATAGAAAACGGTAATATATAAAATAATCCTAGAACAAATATATATGAAATTGGCATCAATACTATCTTCTTAATTAAGTTGTCCTTTAAAAATTGATTATTTGTCTTATTGTTTTTTAATTGTCTATATGCAACTATTCCTCCAATACCGAGTCCTAAAATTGAAAATGAGGTTATTATAAATGTGTAATGATACGTAAAAATAGCTGAAATAACCCTTGTCAATATTACTTGATATACAAACATTGATATGGATAAAGAGCTAATTCCAAATAAAAGCAATAATTTACTTTTTCCCTTCTCTTGAATCATCTAACCCATCCTTTGCTGTTATTTATAATAATCTTATTATTTCTTTATCTTACATATGGTTCTGGATCAACTGGTGTACCATTTATTCTCACTTCAAAATGAAGGTTAACACCTGTAACAAGTCCAGTACTCCCAAGTTTTACAACAGGTTCACCTTTTTTTACATTTTTACCTTTTGAAACTAATATAGAGGAATTATGTGCATACAATGTAGATATACCTCCACCGTGATCGATTATCACAGAATTTCCATAACCTGATATCCATCCGGCATATATGACTGTCCCATCACCGGCTGCAACACCAATTGTTCCATATGGTGCAGGTATATCTATACCTGTATGTAACTTCTTTGTCTTGTAAACAGGATGTATTCTATATCCAAATGGTGAACTTATACTGTAATATCCTGGTACAGGCCATACCAACTTTCCATCGGTATATTTTACATTGCTATTATTTGTGTTTGTCGAACCGGTTTGAGATCTTATGATATCCATTACCTGTTTTGATACGGTTTCTAGATCTTCAAGATCTTCCTCATATTTTTTTTGTTGTCTTTCAAGGTCTCTCAAGACACCACTTCTTGATACCATGGCTACTTGTATCCTTTTCTTTCTCTCTTGCACTTGAGCTGTAACATATTGCAAATTATTTTTCTCTTCTTTTAAGACTTCTTCTTTTTTCGCTATTAAATTTTTAGTGTTTTTCATTTCATTTAAAAATCTTATATCAAAAGCCATTAATTTTTTTATATTATCAAGTCTTGATATAAAATCGATAAAATTTTTTGAATCCAATAAAACTTCAATATATCCTGCATCACCACTCATATATATTGCTCTTATCCTCTCTTTATACAAACTCTTACGAGAATCATATCTTTTTTGAGCTATATCTAGTTCTTTCTGTGTATCACTTATTTTTTGCTCAATTGAGTATAATTTCCTCTGATTTTCAATCAATTCTTTTTGAGTTTCTGATAGCTGTTTATCGATGTCTAATAGTTCTTTTTTTACAGATTGCTGTTTTTGATAATTTTCACTTAATTTTCTTTGAGTTTGTTGTTTTTGAATGCTTAAGTCTTCAAGTCTCTTTTTATTATCAGTTAAATTAGATGAATATCCATAATTAAAAGCAAATGCAAAAATAAAAATGATAATTAGAAAAATAGTCATCTTACGTTTCATCAATATCCCCCTAAGAAATCTATATATAATCGACATATCTGGTATGAATTTCACCAGGTATGTCACAACACCTATTCTGTTGCGTCATCCTCAGGTTTTTCGATTTGCCTATTGCCTTTATCTTGTTCATGGCTGTGATTATGACTATGCATACCTTTCATCATAAATAAATGCATTAATGGGCACAACAGTAGAAACAAAAACGGTAAAATAGTTGTTAAAAACTTCATTTGTAACACTCCTTTCATAAAATTTTTATTTAATGGATATAGTAAAAGAAAACCGTCGATATTGCCATTAACAAAACTACCACCACAATATCTATAAAACCTTTTTTACTTTGTACCGGCATCTCATCTTTCTCAATAGTATTGTATTTTTTAATATAATGTGCCGCTATCAAAGCTGCAGCAATAAATATAGCACTAGCAAGATGAGCGATTGTAAATGGTGGTAAAATCATAGGATTTCCGGCTCTAAAAAATTCTACAATAGATCTATTTATATTGAAGAAAATAACATATATGATAAATAATTGTCCATTGTATTTTATTTTGTCCCTTTTTCTCCAAAGCACGAAAAACATAATATAGTCAAGTAAAAACTCATAAACTTGTACAGGATGCAATAATTGTCCATTTACTTTTATTCCCCATGGCCATGGACGTGCCATTGCATACCCAAATATGTCGCATCCTATTCTTCCGATTGCTTGTCCTATAGCAAGCCCTGGCGCCGCTAAATCTGCAATTTTCCAGAAATTTAATTTATATTTTCTAACATACCATATACTAAATAAAATCCCGGCAACTAAACTACCGTGAATAGCCATCCCACCATCATGTATTTTTAGTATTTCAAGTGGATGTGTCAGGAAAAAATATGGTCGATATGTCAAAACGAATCCGAGCCTTCCCCCTATTATACCAACTATTATAAGGTACACGAGAAATTCTGAAACTTTGTCAACATCAAGGCCTTTTCTTTTGGCTTCTTTTAATGCCAAAATATACCCTGTGCCAACACCTATCGCTATCATTATTCCAAATAGATATATAGTGAAACCGCCAATATTAAACAAAGGTACTGTCATAAAAAATCTCCTCTCATATTAACTTTCATACTCATTCTTCAAAAAGATATATAAATTACTGTATCAATTGCTACAACAGTGTACTAAAAGGCGCTAATTCTCTGCTTTAAAAAATTGTATAAAAGATTGTCTTTATGTTTTACACGGATATTATTGCTATTACTGCCATAGCATCCACATATTATAACCTCCATTCCACATCTATCACTAACGCACGATATAATAAAAAATATATAAGGTCTAAAATTAATTCAAGAAAAAGATACACTATAATAAAACCTTAGTACCATCTAGAAATTTATAGTGCAAAAATCATGCCAAATAAAAAGGGTCTGAAAAATATCAAATCTCTAAATAAATTAGAGAATGATAGTTCAAACCCTATAATGCATTTTAGTATATCATGTACTTCAGAGCAAATTAACAGCAACCATGGTGACTGTGCCCACCATGATGTCCTTCATTACTTTCATTTTTTACATATTTTTCTGGATTCTTTTCAAATTCTGCTTTACAACTTTTCGAACAGAAAAAATATTCCTTTCCATTGAATGTTGTTTTAGCTGCAGCATTATCCTCTTTAACATCCATTCCACACACTGGATCCTTAGCCATTTTCCACACCTCCTTTGATACGTTATACCTATACCGGGTATGTTTATATGATATCATTTAATTACACAAAAGTCAATCGGAATATGTATATTTATGTGTTTCTATTATTAATTTAAATATTATTGTCATATATATTATATTAAACAAATATATAGTAAATTATTTTAAAAATAACAAAAGCCCTCTTCTATTGTGAAGAGAGCTCTATAATAATTATTCTGCTGCTTTTTTAAGTGCTTGGTCAAGGTCATACAATATGTCGTCGATGTCTTCTATGCCTATTGAAAGTCTTATTTGGTCAGGGGTTACACCTGCTAATGACAATTCTTCTTCGCTTAATTGCGAATGTGTCGTGCTTGCTGGATGAATTACCAAAGACTTTGCGTCACCAACATTAGCCAGCAATGAGAATAATTCAAGGCTGTTTATGAATTTGATTCCAGCATTTATTCCACCTTTTATTCCAAATGTCAATATCGCTCCTGCACCCTTCGGCAGGTATTTCTTTGCAAGCTCATGGTATTTATTTTCTTTAAGCCCAGGATAGTTTACCCACGTCACATTTGGATTGCTTGCTAAGAATTCTGCTACCTTTTGTGCATTTTCTACATGTCTTTGAACTCTTAATGACAAAGTCTCTAGTCCTTGTAAAAATAAAAATGCATTGAAGGGGCTTAAAGATGCACCAGTGTCTCTTAAAAGCTGTACCCTTAATTTTGTAATATATGCGGCCGGTCCAAATGATTCAACATATTTAATTCCATGATAGCTTGGATCTGGCTCTACAAATTCATGGAACCTTCCACTTCCTGCCCAATCAAATTTTCCTGAATCTACTATTACTCCGCCTATTGATGTTCCGTGTCCTCCTATAAATTTTGTCGCTGAATGTACTACTATATCTGCCCCGTATTCAAACGGGCGGAAGAGATATGGTGTTGCAAATGTGTTGTCTACAATTAGCGGTATTTTATTCTCATGCGCTATTTTTGCTATAGCCTCGAAATCAGGTATATTTATCCCGGGATTTCCTATTGTCTCTATATACAATGCCTTTGTTCTGTCTGTTATTGCTTTTCTGAAATTTTCTGGATCATCTGGATCTACAAATGTCGTTTTAATGCCAAGTTTAGGCAATGTTAAAGCGAAAAGATTGTATGTTCCTCCGTATAATGTGCTGGCAGATACTATTTCATCACCTGCACCTGCTATATTTAAAATCGAGTATGTTATAGCAGCAGAGCCTGATGCTGTCGCAACAGCACCAACACCACCTTCTAAGGCTGCTATTCTCTTTTCAAATACATCATTGGTGGGATTCATGATTCTTGTATAAATATTACCTGGTTCTTTAAGGCTAAATAAAGAAGCGGCATGTTCAGTATCTTTAAATATATATGACGATGTTTGATAAATTGGCACTGCCACTGCACCTGTAGTTGGATCTGGTTCTTGCCCCGCATGTACCTGCAATGTGTCAAATTTTAACTTTCTTTCTTCACTCATCTAAATCTCTCCTCTTCACAGTTTTAGTTTAAGGAATTTAAAATGTTATTCTTATAATTCACCTCTTTTCTTATTTTTAGAATATTAAAAGCCCTCTTCGATGTAGAAGAGGGCTAAGTTTGCGCCGCTCCTCTCATCTCTCAGGTTTCCCTGCAGGATTTGGCACCAGACGCATTATATATGCCGGTTGCCGGGTTTCATCGGGCCAGTCCCTCCACCACTCTTGATAAGAGGTTTCATATTCTATTTTATTTTTATTTATATTAACACTTTAAATCATTAATGTCAATAGGATTTCTTGGACATTTCTCAGATTGAAATTTAAAATCTATATAAATTTTCACTAAAATACCTATCAGATCTATCAGGAAATACTACAACTATATTTTTTGATTCCTTTTGCTTATTAGCCTGTTTTATAGCCGCAGCAAAGGCAGCGCCCGACGATGATCCTACAAATAATCCTTCTCTTTTTGCAAGTTCCTTAACATAATAAAAGGCTTCATCATCAGTTACCTTTTCGACATCATCTATTAAGCTTACATCCATAGTATCAGGTATAAAATCATTACCTATGCCCTCTATTTTGTAGCACTTTACTAAATCTCCTCCACCAATTATTGAACCAACAGGATCAGCAAGCACGCCTTTTACTTTAGGATTTTTCTCTTTTAAATACCTAACTACACCTGTGAACGTTCCACCAGTACCTGCTCCAGCAATAAACACATCTACTTTTCCATCCAAAGCATCATATATCTCTTGTCCTGTTGTTTCATAATGAGCCTTTACATTTGCCATATTTTTAAACTGGTTTGGAATATATGAGTCCTTAATATCCTTTGCTAATTCATATGCTTTATCCATCGCTCCTTTCATTCCAAGCTCTTTAGGCGTATTTACTATTTCAGCACCTAAAGCTTTCATTAATATCTGTTTCTCTACTGAAAATTTAGTTGGTACAACAAATATGACTTTATAACCTTTATTCAATGCTGCGAGTGCAAGGCCAATGCCCGTATTCCCTGCAGTAGGCTCTATTATAGTAGAACCTTTTTTTATTAATCCCTTATCTTCAGCATCTTTTATCATGTAATAGCACGTTCTATCTTTTACAGAACCACCAGGGTTCATGTTTTCTAGCTTGGCAAAGATATTTACATACGGAGGTATATCAAAATGAGTTATTTTTAGAAGTGGTGTCTTGCCAATTAAATCACTGATTCCCTCTGCATATTTCATGATTTCAACTCCTTATTGCATTTTTTAAATCCTCAATTAAATCCAGATAATTCTCAAGTCCAACTGATAATCTTACTAACTTATCGGTTATGCCGAGCTTCAATCTTTGTTCCTCTGGTATAGACGCATGTGTCATTTTTGCTGGATATGAAATTAGGCTTTCATATCCCCCGAGACTTTCTGCGAGTGTAATAAGTTTTACATTGTTTAATAATTTTAATGCCGTATCTTTGTTTTTTAACTCAAATGAAATCACGCCTCCAAAGCCATCCATCTGCTCTTTTGCAATATCGTATCCTGGATGTGTATGTAAACCAGGATAACAAACTTTTTCAACTTCAGGTTGTTCCAAAAGCCAATTTGCAATTTCTTTGGCGTTTTTCTCATGCCTTTCCATTCTAACGCTAAGTGTTTTTATTCCCCTAATCACAAGGTAAGAATCCTGCGGCCCTAAAATGCCACCAACTGCATTTTGCAGAAAATGAATTTTATGAGCTAATTCTTCACTATTAACAACCACAAGGCCTGCTACAACATCGCTATGGCCTCCAAGGTATTTTGTTGCACTATGAACAACTATGTCTGCACCCAATTCAATGGGTCTTTGGAAATATGGTGTCATAAAAGTATTATCAACTATCGAAAGTATGTTATATTCTTTAGCTATTCTTGAAATTTCTCTGATATTTGTAATTGTCATAAGAGGATTTGTAGGTGTTTCATAAAATATTGCCTTTGTATTTTTTGTTATACTATTTACAACATTATCTTTTAAAGACGTGTCTACAAATTTTGAAACTATGCCAAGCCTTTTAAAAACTTTCTCAAGTACCCTGAATGTTCCTCCATAAACATTATTTGAAACTATTACCTCGTCACCAGCATTAAAAAGCATCAAAACTGTCGATATTGCTGCCATGCCAGATGCAAAGGCAAAACCACCCTTTCCACCCTCTAGATCATTAATAAGCTTTTCTAATGATTCTCGTGTTGGATTGCCTGTTCTTGAATATTCATAACCTCTATCTTTTCCTACGGCATCCTGTTTAAACGTCGATGTTTGGTATATAGGTGTTGATACTGCACCTGTTTTTTCATCACCAAATATACCACCATGAATTAATTTTGTCTCCTTTCTCATCCTAAATCCTCCTTATTCTTTAATTCCTTTTGCTATAAATATTCCTGTTTTTGCTATCTCTCCTTTAGATGACACTGCAGTTGCATAAAGTCCTGTTTCTTTTACAAGTATTTCTTTAAAGTTACTATGAATAAGCCTTTTTTCTATATCTTCTAAATTAAATCCAAGCCATCTGTCGTACATTTCGAATCTTGCCCACTCACTACTGTGCTTCATAACATCTGTTAAGATCAGCATTCCGCCTGGCTTTAAAATCCTGTGTATTTCCATGATGCCTTTAAACGGATTTTCTACATGATGTAATACCATGTTTGAAAAAACTACATCGATAGAATCATCAATTATTGGTATTTGCTCCATACTTCCTTTTAAAAAAATTATGTTATTAATACCAGCATTCTCAGCAGTTTGTTTTGCATATTTAAGCATTTCATCTGAAACGTCGATCCCAACAACTTCTCTTGCATATTTTGATAATTCCAAAGCCATAAATCCTGACCCTGTACCAATATCTGCAACAATTAAACCGCCTTTATTTTTTATGTTAGATCTTTCTATTGCAATGTTTCGAATATCATCATCGAAGTATTTTTTTCTAATCTCATCCCATTCTCCCGCTATACTGTCAAAATATTCTATATAGTTCATATAGCACCTCCTAATTTATAGTATTCCGATATGAATACTTGGTTATAATTAAAATATCATTCTTCTTCTAAAATGTCAATAAAAAATTGCTTTTTTACAAAATTTCTTCAAGAAAAACATGAACTTCTCAAACTAAAAATTAACCCCCTCCTGTAATAAAGAGGGGAATTAATTTAAGATTTATTAAAAATTTTATTTAGCTCATCAAAATCATACGTATTAATCACATCTTTCGCTTCAAGCCAACCTTTACGAGCAATGCCAATGCCATATTTTACATCATCAAGCCCTTCTATCCTATGCGCATCTGGACAAATTGCAAATTTTACACCTTTTTCTTTTGCATATTTTATGTATCTCCAATCAATGTCCAATCTATAAGGGCTTGCATTTATTTCGATTATCTTCCCGTATTCAGCAGCACTATCTATAACTTTATACACATCAATGTCATAGCCGTCTCTTGCAAGGAGAAGTCTCCCTGTTAGATGTCCAATGATTTTTGTGTATTTATTTTTTATAGCTTTTATTATTCTCTCTGTCATGTCGTCTTTGCTCATTTTAAAGTTGGAATGAACAGATGCAATGACAAAGTCAAATCTTCTCAATATATCTTCGTCATAATCAAGTGAACCGTCTCTTAATATGTCAGATTCTATGCCTTTTAATATCTTTATATCAATATACTTGTTATTCAATTCATCAATTTCATCCAATTGCCTTAAAACATCTTCTTCTTTAAGTCCATTTGCATAAAATGCAGATTTACTGTGATCTGTAATACCAATAATTTTATAACCGCGATATCTTGCCGCATTCACCATCTCAGAAAGTGTATTTGTTCCATCGCTGTATATCGTATGTACATGAAAAACCCCTTTGATGTCTTTTTCATCTATTAATACTGGAAGTAACCCTTTTTCTGCTGCTTCAATTTCACCCATATTTTCGCGAAGTTCTGGAGGAATATACGATAAATTGAGATTATTAAATATCTCTTCTTCATCACGGCATTTAATAAGCAAATCATCTTTAAATAGACCATATTCATTTTTATTCCCATTTGCTTTGCCCTATGCCTCATAGCTGTATTGTGCTCTTTGCTGCCTGTAAAATGGTGCAATGCATATGGATATTCTTCATCTTTGACAACCCTTAAGTCTACATTTATGCCAGATCTCAATGTTATGCTAGTCTTGGTTTCACCCTTAGCTACAATATCCCTTATACCTTCATATTTTGTAAATACGTCCATGAGCTTCTCAGGATTATCACAGGTAGCAAGAATATCTATGTCTTTCACTATCTCTTTTCTTCGCCTTAAACTTCCAGCAATTTCGCATCTTATTATCAATCCACTATCAATAAGGTATTGTTTTAATGATGTGGCCTCTAAATATGCATCCATAAATAGATGCTTACCATTAAACTGTTTTATAAATTGTATACCTTCAAGGATTTTTTTCTGCGTCTTTTCACCAAATCCCGGTAATTCAACTAGTCTATTTTCATTACAGGCATATTCCAGCTCACCAACCGTCTTTATATCAAGTTTGTCATGCAATGTTTTTATCTTTTTAGGTCCAAGACCTGGTATTTTTAACATCTCAATGAGGCCTTCAGGTATCGACGCTTTAAGATTTTCATAGTATTCAAGTCTCCCAGTTGTAACAAGCTCAGTAAGTTTTTTATTAAGCGCATCACCTATACCCTTTACATCTTTTAATCTATCTTCTTTTGTTAATTTTTCAATATCGTCATCAAGGATTTCTATTGTACGGGCAGCATTATAATACGCTCTCGACTTAAAAGGATTTTCACCTTTTAACTCTAACAAAAGCCCTATTTCATTAAGTATATTTACAACAGTTTTCTTATCCACACTCATCACATCTCTATATTTTGATATTACCCAACCTAAATAATTGCCAATGTATTCTTAATATATTATATCATTTTAACTGTAAAACAAAAATAATAATATAAAAAAGCCGACAGCCATCTACATTATCAGTAGAAGCCATCAGCTTTTCAGCAATTTAAACGAGGGAGCTTCATCCTCTTTTTTGTTGTCAAATATATTATATCATTTTATCTTTCTATGTTAAAGTATCTTTTTAATCTTGATACAATGTCGTCGAGAGATATCTTTCTCCTGTATCAGGCAGCAATACGACTACCGTCTTGCCTTTGTTTTCTGGTCTCTTTGCAATCTGAGTCGCTGCGAATGCGGCTGCACCTGATGATATTCCAACTAATAATCCTTCAGATTTTGCCAATGCTCTTGATGTCTCAAATGCTTCATTGTTTTTAACTTGGTATATTTCATCAATGATTTCTCTATTCAAAACATCAGGTACAAATCCTGCACCTATACCTTGTATCTTATGTGGACCAGGTCTTCCACCTGATAGAACTGGAGAATCAGCAGGCTCAACTGCTACAATCTTTACATCAGGTTTCCTTGATTTCAAAACCTCACCGACACCTGTAATTGTCCCACCTGTGCCAATGCCTGCAACAAATATATCTACATTGCCATCAGTGTCTCTCCATATTTCTTCTGCTGTCGTCTTTCTGTGTATTTCTGGATTGACAGGATTTTTGAACTGTTGCGGTATAAATGCATTTCCATACTGCTTTGCCAGCTCCTCAGCCTTTTTTACAGCTCCAGACATGCCTTCTGGGCCAGGCGTCAATACTATTTCAGCGCCAAGCGCTTTAAGCAAATTTCTCCTTTCAATGCTCATAGTCTCAGGCATAGTCAATATTAATCTGTATTTCTTAGCCGCTGCAACAAAAGCCAGCGCTATTCCTGTATTGCCACTGGTTGGCTCAATAATAACAGTGTCTTTGTTTATAAGCCCCTTTTCTTCTGCATCTTTGATCATAGCATATCCGATTCTGTCCTTTACGCTGCTTAATGGATTAAAATACTCTAATTTTGCTATAAGCTTTGCTTCAAGATTATTTTCTTTATTGTAGTTTGATAATTCCAATAGCGGCGTATTGCCTATTAAATCCGTAAGGCTTTTTGCAATCTTTGACATTATATCCTCTCCTTTAAATTATACTATTCCGATTGGATTTTATGTAATTATTATATAGCAAAAAAAGCTTTTTGTAAATAACATTTTTTTAACTTTATTATACAGCAAATATAAAAAAATAACCGCATTAGCGGTTAAACATACATGAAAATATTAAGCTTCATATCCTGCGTCAATAATCGCTTTTTTCATGTCATCTATAGTAACTTTTTTAGGGTCGTATGTTACAGTGACATTAGCCTTATCCAAGTCTACTGTCGCTTTTGATACTCCATCAAGACCTTTTAATGCTTTCTCTACAGTCATTTTGCAATGGTTGCATGACATGCCTCTGACATCAATCGTGACAGTTTCACCTTTTGAACCAAACAAACCCATATTTAATCTCTCCTTTCATATACTCATAAGGGGTATTACCTATAAATAGTTTAATTTAACTACAGTTTAAAGTCAATTACTTCATGACACGTTTTTTTCTACTTTAATTTTCGTCTTAGAAGTCATTACCCGCAGTGAATACATTGGAACTTTTAATTTAAAATTCTTATATGTATTATCACCCATCATTATATCTACAAAGTATGATAGCACATTAGGAAAATATCTTACTGATTTTTCTATGAAATCCATGTTATTGTACGTAAATTGCGCTAATCTATATGCCCAACCAACATCTGGCACAACTTCTCTATTGAGTCTAAGAGTGTATTCATCCAATCCACATTCTCCACTGAAATGCTTTTTTAGAACATCAAATGATATGTCTGCAGTAAGCAAAGCATTGTATATTCCTTCGCCTGTAAATGGATCAGCAAGCCTTGTAGCATCTCCAATCAATATTATTCTATCGTTATTAAATACACCATCGCTCCCATCAGGAAACGACAACTGATGCCCGTAAATTTTGCAGTCTTTTATATTTCCGTCCACATTTTCCTCTATCATTTTAGA
The DNA here is from genome assembly GCF_002102475.1 of Thermoanaerobacterium sp. PSU-2. Lineage (NCBI taxonomy): Bacteria > Bacillati > Bacillota > Clostridia > Thermoanaerobacterales > Thermoanaerobacteraceae > Thermoanaerobacterium > Thermoanaerobacterium sp. PSU-2. The sequence continues at coordinate 13,476 of NZ_MSQD01000004.1, forward strand.
TAACATTTCTTTTATGTCTGAAACTTTGTTTAAAAAAGTCCCGACACCAATAGACAATCTATCACCTTTAGGGAATACCCATCCATACCCATATCTTATTGCGTTGAAATCCACCACAACTTTTCCTTTTAATCCATCGATTAAGCTATTATCGACGTATACTTCACCTTCAAGTGCTATGCCTTTTTTGCCATTTATTAAGTTCGCTTTATGTGCCACATTGCTGTTTATTCCGTCTGCACCTACTAAAACCTTTGTCTCATATTCACCCCTGTCTGTCACAACGACAAGTCCCTTATCATGCTGATAAAAGTCATAAAATAATTCACCATCATGTATTTCACACCCATAATAAGCTGCTTTATCTATTAAATATTTGTCAAATTTAGTCCTATCTACCTGATATATTATAGGCTCACCAGTCTGCAAAACAGTCTGTTTGCCGTTAGGAAATTTAAAGATAATTTCATTGGTAATATCTTCTACGTATTGGCTTATATCAATATCTAATAATTTGTAACACCTTTTCGTTATTCCGCCACCGCAGGCTTTGTACCTTGGAAAAACATGCTTTTCTATCAACAATACCTTATATCCTTCTTTAGACAGCTTTCTTCCTAATGTAGATCCTGCAGGTCCTCCACCTATTATTATTGCATCATACATTTCTTTCACCTCTAAATTCAATTATAATTGCAAAACATACTAAATAAAAGCCACAAATTGGATTATTTTAAGCTATTCATAAACAAACAGTTGTCAATATAAGAATTAGCGAAAAGTGTCCTTCATATTATTGACATCAAACTTCAATAAATATATAATTATTTTAACAATTTAATATCGTAAATCAAAACTCATCAAGAGTGGTGGAGGGACTGGCCCTGTGAAACCCGGCAACCGTCATATTTTATGAAAATGGTGCTAATTCCTGCAAAGCTTATAGCTTTGGGAGATGAGTAGATGTGATTATCTACGCCTCATCTCTGAGGCGTTTTATTTTTTACATTGAAGGAGGTTTGCAAATGCCCATCAATATACCAAATGGCCTACCTGCCATCGATATTTTAGCTAAAGAAAATATATTCGTAATGGCTGAAGAAAGGGCAATTCATCAAGATATACGCCCTCTTAAGATCGCCATCTTAAACTTGATGCCTACAAAAAGTGTGACAGAAACACAGCTATTAAGACTACTTAGCAACAATCCACTGCAAATCGATTTAAAATTTCTCTATGCAGCATCACACAAATCTAAAAACACTGCGCCAGAGTATTTAGAAGCTTTTTACAAAACATTTGATGACGTAAAACATGAAAAATTTGACGGTCTCATAATAACCGGAGCACCAGTGGAAACTTTGGACTTTTCAGATGTTGATTATTGGCATGAGCTTGAAGAAATAATGGAATGGAGCAAACACAATGTATTTTCAACATTTCACATTTGCTGGGGTGCTCAAGCTGGTCTTTATTACCATTATAGGATTCCTAAATACCCACTGAAAGAAAAAATGTTTGGCGTATTTTTGCATAAGGTTTCCAAAAAAAATGTCGACTTATTAAGGGGATTTGACGACGAATTTTATGCGCCCCATTCAAGATACACGGAAGTCAGAAAAGAAGATATAGAGCTTGTAGATGACCTTGAAATACTTTCTGAATCAGATGAGGCAGGCGTATACATAGTTGCATCAAAATCTGGCAGGCAGATATTTGTGACAGGTCACTCTGAATACGATCCTTTGACTCTAAAATCTGAATACGAAAGAGATTTAAAAAAAGGCATTCCTATAAAAATACCAAAACACTATTTCCCGGGAGATGACCCTAACAATGAGCCAATTGTAAAATGGAGAAGCCATGCAAATCTATTGTTTTCTAACTGGTTAAATTACTATGTATACCAAAAAACACCATACGATGTGAATTCAATTGAATAAATATGATTTATGCAGGTTATAAAACTTGATTTTATATCCTGCATTTTTTATATCATTTTTGCAAAATTATTCATTGACTTTTTCACTTTCCTGTGCTAATTTAATTATGCTATTTCAAAAATTTATAGAAAGGAATTGTACTATATGGACAAAACACAAAAGCTCAAAAAAGACATTGGCCTATTTATCGCCACAGCACTTGTGACAGGTAACATGATGGGTTCCGGCATATTCATGCTTCCTGCTACACTTGCATCTAAATCAGGTCCTGGCGCAACAATACTGGCATGGCTTGTTACAGGCATCGGATCAATATTGTTGGCATTATCATTTGCAAATTTAGGTTCAAGGATTCCAAAAGCCGGTGGCCCGTATGAATACTCAAAATTAGCTTTTGGAGACTTTATAGGTTTTATCAATGCGTGGTTATACTGGAATGGTTCATGGATCGGAAACGCTGCCGTTGTCATTGCAGTTGCCAGTTACTCAAGCGCTTTATTCCCGATTTTATCGCAAAATCATTTAGCCGCTTTTCTGTACACCAGTGGAATCTTATGGATTTTTACGATAATCAATATAATAGGTGTAAAAAAGGCTGGCTCAACTCAAACAACAATAACTGTGTTTGAAGTATGTCTTTTTTTATTCTTCATAATCGTATCAGCAGTACATTTCAAGTCAAGCAATGTAATGCCATTGTTCCCTGCAGGAAAAGGCATGAATACTTTGTCTGCAGCAGCAACTTCAACGCTGTGGGCGTTTGTAGGACTTGAAACTGCGTCAATAACCGCTGAAGAAATTAAAAACCCTGAAAGAAACGTAAAGTTAAGCACCATATTCGGAATATTAATAGCTGTAGTGATGTACCTTGCCATAAACCTTTCGGCAATGGGTGCAATGCCACAAAGCCAGCTTGCAAAAAGCGCTTCTCCAATAGCCGACATCCTCAAACAGTTTTTAGGGAAAAACATTGCGAATGTCATAATAGTAGGCTCTGTCGTAAGTGTGCTTGGCACAACTGTCGGATGGCTTTTATCTACAGCTCGTGTGGCTTATGCGGCTGGTAAAGACGGTCTATTTCCAGAGATTTTTTCAAAAGTACATCCTAAATACAAGACTCCTCACGTATCATTGATCATAGGATCGGTGCTTGTAAATCTGCTATTGCTGATGAACTATACAAAATCTCTGGTTTCTGCGTTTAATTTTATAATACTGCTGGCAACTTTGTCTTTCCTACCTGTGTACGCTTTTACAGCCGCATCTGAAATGATGCTTCTTATAAAAAGAGACAAAAACGTCAGCGTATTAGGCTTTATAAAGAATTCCATTATTCCACTTTTAGGCTTTGCATACGCCATGTGGACAATATACGGGTCTGGAGCCGAGACTGTCATGTACGGATTTATAATGCTTATGTGCGGCATACCCTTCTATATATACATGAAGTACAAAAATAACTCAAAGCTAAACGAGATTCGAAAAGTCTTAGAATAATTACAGGCTGCAAAATGCAGCCTTTTTACATCGTTTTAATTTTCTTCTTTTACCGCATTTGCTATAAGTGAAGCAAAATACTTCGCACCACTGGGCTCTAAGTGAACCGCATCGGGTGAAAAGAATGAATCATGTCCATAGCTGGCTTTATACCAATCAATTAAAGTAGTGTGGGGATATTCTGAAGACACTTTTGACAACGTCTCATTGACGATGCTTTCCCAAGGGCGTGGGACGCGGACATTTACCAATATTACGCGTTTTACAGGCTCTGCGCTCTTTAAAAGCGATAAAAGCTGGTCTTCAGTGAAAGGCCCATTTGTCCCCAACTCAACTATCAATGTGTCTATTTTTCCTTTCGCTTTGAGGTTTTTCACGACATCTTTTGCTTGATACATTTGTCTTCCTACTTTGCCATCAATCGTGATTCCCGGCAACATCTCTTCCAAGTAAGGCTTTGTATCTATCAATATTGAGTCACCTATTATGGCTATACCCTTTCCATCCTGTACAGGGCTGGTTGTGGAATCACCGCTATTTGATACTGCTGAGTTTGAATTTCCGCCTTTATACGGATAGTACTTAATATCTCTCCTATTATCTGGCAAATTATCATTGTAGTCCTGCACATCACTGCTAATATTGCTACTACTTCCTACATAAGATGGTGAATCTGATGCAATATTTGATGAACCTGAATTTAACGAAACTGATGCGCTGGCCGGTATGATTCCACTCATACCTGCAATAAAAGTGCCCATTAAGCATACGGATAATGAAACTAAAGCAGATGTTTTAAGTGTAGGTAGTATTTTCCCTTTTTCAAACCTCAATGATTTTAAGTCGTTTATGATTTTTTTAAGTGCGCCGTGTCTTATTGGATCCTCCACGTATTTCCATGAAAAGGCAGAAATAACAATGATCATAAATACCTGCAGCAGCGCCCGAATAGGATCAAAGCCTTTCGTGTCCACAGTTGGTGTCGTCAAAATAAGCACCGGAAAATACCAAAGGTACACTCCGTACGACCTTGCCCCCAACCATCTTAATAGAGCGCATCCTAATATTTTCCCCAACAAGCTTTTAGGATGTGCTGACACAGCTACCACCACAGCAGTTATTACAGATAGCAAATACATGCCACCTCTATATACAAACGGATCGTATTGATTGACGTACATAAGCATAGCAAAAATCGAAACTATTGCCAAAAAGCCAATCATATCATAAATCAATACTTTTCTTTTAGCTTCATTGTTGGAAAATTTGTTGCTGGGTAGAATCAACGCTAAAGCTGAGCCTAAAAGAAGCCCAAAAGCGCGCGTATCAGTGCCATAATATACACGGCTGGGATCCATTCCTGGAATGTACATCATACCCATTGCCAAAGCAGAAAGCGCAGAAAGCAGCAAAGTGATAACAAAGATATACTTTTTCTTCTTTATATACTTAAGTGCCACAATCAATGCTAACGGCCAAATAAGGTAAAACTGTCCTTCAACAGCCAGTGACCATAGATTGCCAAACGTCGATTGTGGTCCAAACTTAGCAAAGTAAGATACTTTATGAAATATAAGCCACCAATTGTTGACATAAAGCAAACTTGTTATAGCATCGCCTTTAATAGATGAAAGCCTTGAAGCATCGAAAAGCGTAACATAAGAGACGACTACAATTACCATAATAAAAAGAGCTGGAAACAACCTCAACATTCTGCGCTTCCAAAAATTTTTTAAATCAACTTTATTGTTTTTCTCCCATTCTGATGCAATTATATTTGTTATCAAGTACCCTGACAACACAAAAAATATGCTGACGCCAAAAAAACCACCCTGCAAAAAAGTCAGATTAAGATGATATCCAATGACAGCAAGCACAGCTAAAGCACGTAGTCCGTCAAGTCCTGCCATGTATCTTGCGTTTTCGTTTAAAGGTTTTGGCACTGAAATCCCCTCCTAAGATCCCTCACAATAAAAAGCAATTTGCAACAAAATTCTTCATCATTCATCTAAAACAGCCATTTTTCTATAAATCCATTATATATTATCAATATTACAAAAGCATTACAACTGATAAATAAAATATAAATATCTTATAAATATTTATTAATAAAAAGAGCCCTTTATACGTTAAAGAGCTCTTTAAAACTTTTTATTTTATTCTTCCAACAGTTCTTTTACGATATTTATGCCATTAAGCTTCATGTGGTATAGAAACATAGTATGCGTTAAGTCACCATCGTGTGGAACTATTTTAAGCCTTTCCGCTGTCTTCACGCTTATATCGTAAGTCTCAACACAATTTTCAGGCACAATCACATTGGCGCTTAAATTATTGGCGTTTGCAATCATCTTTATAGAAATCGCTGTCTGATATACACACAAATCAGTGCAATTGCCTACGATAATAAATGTAGATTTGCCTCCTTTTATCATATCAAATATCTTTCTCAAGAACTTATTTCCATCACCATCTTCTCCGCCGAAAAACACGTTTAACGAATTTTTCTCGTACACATTTGGCTTGTCCTTGACTACCTCTAAAAGCTCCTCTACGATACGGCTTTCATCTGTTCCTTTGATACAGTGCTCTGGATAAGCAGCAAATTCTGTTGCACCTTTCGCATGGGCATCATTTACAAACATCACATTCTTTATGCCCATCCTGTACGAAGCTTTAATGAGGCTCTTTATATGTTCTATAATCCCTCCTATTCGAGGACTTGACAAAGCCCCACTTTTGCAAAAACCGTTTATCATGTCAACGACGATAATCGACACATTGTCAGCATTTCCAGCATCTTTTATGACGGTGCTTAACTTCATGTCATCTAAATTGCTATAAAAATCAAACAGATAATTTAAAAAAGGTCTTGTATTGTACAAAAAGCTATCAAAATTCATTTTCACAGCCTCCTTTCATCTTATTTTTATTGTATACCATTTAATCTATGCAGTAAAATGTCTCGCGGGAAGATCCCACAAGCTTGCCATCCTGATTGTATGCATCACATACTGCAACAGCAGTCGTCTTGCCCATGTGGATGATCTTCCCTATTGCCTTGATTCTGTCTTTGGCTTTTAAGGGCTTTATATAGTTTATATTCATCTCCAGAGTCACCATGTTTTTCCCCATCGTCTTTGCGGCAATTCCCATAGCTGTATCCATGAGAGAAAAAAGTACACCGCCGTGAGCAATCTCAAAGATATTTAGATGTTTCTCGGAAATCGTCATTTCCATCGTCACTCTACCACTGCCAAGCTCAGCAATCTCCATGCCGATTAGATTGTGAAACTGAGCTTTTTGATTCAACTCGATTATTTCTTTGAATAATTCTTCATTTATGCCGAGATTTTTAGCTTCCAAGTATACATCATCCTTTCAAGCCGTTTTACATAATTATATCATTTTTTATCAAAAATCTTAATCTATCTAAAGCTCTGTCTTTAAGTTTAACAACACTCTGGTAACCTACTCCCAATTCTTTTGATATTTCAACAAGTGTCTTCCTTTCGAAAAAGTAAAGCATTATTATGTTTTTCTGCTTTGCAGTAAGTCTATTCAAAGCTTCCTTTAAATCATTTCTCATGATATCATTAAAAAATTTTTCTTCCGGAGTAAGTTCATCGGCTACCATCAAATCGATGATTTCATCTTCATCATCATCTGCCTTTGCATTCAAAGAAAGAAAAGATTTTTTCTTCCTGTAGGCATTTAAAAAGTAAAATTTAAGCTGCATACTTCCATATGCTATGAATTCTTTGCCTTTTTTCTCATCAAACTGATAGATAGCAGCAATAAGCACTTCTCTTCCGTCCTGAAGCATATCATCAAAACTGTCGTATGGAAACTTTTTTGCTAATTTTATCAAAAGAGGATGAAACTTTTTTAAAATCTCATAAACAGAATCTTTATCACCACTTTTAGCCTTAAAGCACAGTTCATTATAACTTATCATCTACTACACACCTCACATAAAGTGAGGACCGGTCCCTTTCAGTGCAGCACTGTGCCTTAATTATATTAAACGAACAAACGTTTTGGTAATTGCGAGTTATAAAAAGTCATCGCAGAAAATTTATAATAATCAGTTATTTATAACATTACTTGCTGATAAATCAAAGATTTCCCTTTAAGACTTTATGGCATTTCCAAAAATAAAAGAGGCGTATATGTTTTTTTGATTTAACATATACGCCTCTATATAGATGCTCTCTTTTAACCTTAATAATACCTTCTTGCACCAATATAGTACGTCCTAAACCAACCGCTAAAATCCGCAATAGCAGCCTTACCAAGTGAATCGCTCATGTGTATTAAGCGGTTATCACCTATGTATATACCTTCGTGCGTAGGACCACCGCCTGATGTAGAGAAAAACAATATATCGCCTGGCTGAAGTTCAGATAAGCTTACAGCTCTACCACCTGCATACTGGTCATACGTAGTTCTACCAATGCTTTTTCCAGCCTGCCTAAACACGTATTGAACAAATCCAGAACAATCAAAACCTGCAGGTGTAGTACCACCAAAAACATAGGGCACTCCAAGATATCTTTCTGCAATGCTTACTACGTCAAAATTTGATGGGCGCTCATAGCCACCCCTTGATGAAACGCCAGTTACAGTCGTCCTATTTAATACAGCCTCTGTAGCTGGTCCTACAATTCCATCCGGAGATAATCCATATCTTTTTTGCAATGCGATCACTGCGTTCTTTGTCATACTACCAAATATTCCGTCAATACCACCTGTGCTATAGCCAAGCCTGTTTAACGTTTGCTGCAAGCTAACCACCGCTTGTCCTCTTGAACCATATTTCAAAAGCTCCATTGCAAATGCACTTGGCGCTTGCATAAGTGTTATTGACACTACTGCTGTTGCAACTATTTTTTTGTAATTCAACTCATTCATCCTCTCTTTATGCCTACGAGGTTAGTTGACGGGTTCGGTAAAGAGCAACCCTACCGCATACGCGGATTCACCCCAAAGATATCCCCCGCTCTTTCGATTAGGCATATTTTATTTTAATAAATTTAATAAAAAATTTATATTTTTAATAATTAATTAATATTATATAGGCAAATTGTATCAAAGTCAATCACATTCCATAAATTACCTGAAGATTGTAAGTTTCTCATGGTTATACTAATTAATGAATATCGAAAGAAGGTGAAAAAATGCGTTCAATGTGGAAAGGTGCCATTAGTTTCGGCCTTGTCAGCATCCCCATAAAACTGTATGCAGCCACAGAAGACAACTCTATACATTTTAGACAGCTTCACAAAGACTGCAAATCACCCATAAAATACGAGAAGATCTGCCCTGTTTGCAATAAAGAAGTTTCTGATGAAGAAATCGTAAAAGGTTACGAATATGAACCAGGAAAATTTGTCATCATAGATGAAGAAGACTTAGAGAGAATTCCAAAGTCAACAGTTAAAACGATAGATATTATCGATTTTACAGATTTAAGTCAAATAGATCCCATATATTTCGATAAGACATACTACATCGCACCAGATGAAATAGGTGCAAAACCATACGTACTTTTAAGAGATTCTATGAAGAAATTAAACCGTGTAGCAGTTGCAAGAGTCGTCATACGATCAAGACAAGATTTAGCCTGCATAAGAGTTTTCAATGACAACTATATGGTAATGGAAACAATGCACTTCCCTGATGAAATAAGAAGCACAAACGAACTTCCACCTATCCGCAATGTAGATCTTCACGAAAATGAGGTGAAAATGGCTATAAAGCTTGTAGATACTCTGACATCTGATTTTTCTCCCGAAAAGTACGATGACAACTACAGAAAAGCTCTGATCGAAATAATCGAGTCGAAAATTCAAGATAGAAAAATTGAAATACCTGAATCGCCAAAGGAAGAAAATGTCCTGGACCTTGTAAGCGCATTAAAAGCCAGCATCGAATCAGTAAAAGAAGAAAACACGGCAAAAAAATCAAAAAAGAAAAAAGGTGCATAAAGATGTCCCTGATGGATGAAAAAATCCCTCCTATGCTGGCTGTATCAGGAAATGTATTTGACGATCCAAATTGGGTATATGAAATCAAATGGGATGGTTCAAGGACAATAGCATTTCTTTCATCTTATACAAAACTTCAAGACCGAAGGCTTGTAGATATAAGCCACCTATTCCCAGAACTTATAGATGTAAATAAATGTCTAAAATCAAATGAAGCCATACTTGACGGCGAACTAATCGTTATAAAAGACAATAAACCAAGCTACAGAAACATAATGATGCGAAAACACCAGCAAAACAAACTAAAAATCGAACTTTTAAGTAAATCCAATCCCGCAATATTTATAACATGGGATGTAATATATGTTGATGGAAAAGAACTATTAAACTACCCACTTATTAAGCGCAAAGAAATCTTAAGTAAAATCGTCAGTGAAAGCAATCTAATAAGGATATCTGATTATATTTTTGAACACGGCAAAACTTTATTTGCGGAAACTGGTAAAAAACAACTGGAAGGAGTAATGGCTAAAAAGGCAGACTCAAAATATTACTTAGGAAAAAGAAGTAATCTATGGCAAAAATTCAAACATCACATAGTACTAAACGCTGTAATATTGGGTTATAAGGTAGATAAAACGGCGTTAGTCTTGGGCCTTTACAACGATGATGACAAACTTGTGCACATTGGAAATGTAGAATCTGGAATATCGCAAAAAGAATTATCATCGTTCTTAGAGGTTGCCAATGATCTGAAGGTCAACCCTGAATTTTACGGTCTTGCCATTAACAATGTTCAATGGATAATGCCTTTTATTGTATGTAAGGTTAAATTCATGGAATGGTCAGAAAATTTCAAAATGAGAGCGCCATCTTTCTTAGAATTTGCTTTAGATGTAAAACCCATCGAATGCAGATTCATGTAAACTAATTGAAATGTGCACATTATTGATTTAAAATAAAATTATAAACGTACAAGGGGGATACTTTCAATTGGCATCAATAAACAAAAAGCGCATTTTGCTGGTACTAATTACATTTTTATTTTTAATCGCATGTCTTGTAGCACGATTAATATGGCTACAGATTGTAATGGCTCCAAAATATTCACTGGCCGTCAAAAATCAAACCACATCCAAGATAGTACTAAAGCCAGAAAGAGGAATTATTTACGATGCAAATGGAAATATCCTGGCCACTAATGTAAGCGGCGGCGATGTATATGCTGCGCCTAAAAATATAACACACCCAGATGCAGTCGCAGACAAATTGTACAGCTTATTAGGCATGAAAAAAGATTCACTGTATAAGCTTCTAAGCAATAAAAATTCTGAGTGGACTGTCCTTAAAAAAAATGTCTCACTGGACAATGTAAACAAGATAAAAAAGTTAAACCTTGCAGGCATATACGTAGAAGATACCAGCATTAGAAGCTATCCTGACGGCAGTCTATTGTCACAGACATTAGGATTCACTGGTGTAGACGGAAATGGTCTATACGGTTTAGAATACTCATTTGATAAATATTTAAAAGGAACATCAGGATTAGAAGTAGCTACAACTGACGAAGTAGGTCATGTAATAGGACTTCCCGAAAAGTTGTACGAACCAGAAAAAGGCGATGACTTAGTCCTTACTGTCGACTCAGTGATTCAGGGATATGCAGAAACGGCCATAGAAAAAGCTTATGAAACTTACAGTCCAGCTAACGGCATTTCAGCAATCGTGATGAATCCGAAGACGGGCGATATCTTAGCCATGGCAAATATTCCTGATTTTGATCCAAACGAGCCAAATAAGGTCAGCTCCATCGACACATGGTCAAATCCTGCTGTGTCTTATCTGTACGAACCAGGATCAGTATTTAAAGTAGTAACAGCATCTGCTGCATTAGAAGAATCTTTAGTCACGCCAAATGAGCAATTTTACGATCCAGGTTACTACATAGTATCAGGCCACAGGATAAATAGCTGGACAAAATTAGGAAATATCGATTTTTCACAAGCAGTTGCAATGTCCAGCGATACAGTATTCATGAAGATAATCGTAGAACGGCTTAAATTAAATACATTGTACAAGTACATAAACGCCTTTGGATTTGGAAGCCCAACCGGAATACAGCTTCCTGGGGAAGCGTCTGGCATGATAATACCAGAGAAAAACGTTCATCCTGTAGACCTTGCATCCATGTCTTTTGGACAAGGCATAGCAGTAACACCACTTCAAATGATAGATGCTTTTTCAGCAACTATAAATGGTGGATACTTGATGAAGCCAAATATAGTAAAAGAAATAAAATCAGGTGATAAAGTCATAAAAGAATTTAAACCTCAAGTCATAAGGCAAGTTATATCGCAGGACACGTCAAACACAATGAAAGAACTGCTTAAAAAAGTCGTCGATGAGGGTACAGGAACAGCATGTCAAATACCTGGCTTTACTGTAGGAGGAAAATCAGGCACAACTGAAAATTACTCACCCGGTAAATACACAGCATCTTTCGCTGCATTTGCACCTGTGGACAACCCTCAAGTAGCCGTCTTAGTAGTCATAAGAAATCCTACTAAAAATGGCCATATGGGTGGCGAAATTGCAGCACCTGTTGTAAAAGACATACTCTCAAACACATTAAGATATCTAATGATAAAAAAATAGCCGTACATCTTAAAGTGTGCGGCTATTTAATATACTACGTCGTCTACTTCTCCTTTTTTGCCACCTGTAACTCTCACCACTACTCTATTAGGGAGACATACTATCTGCTGGCCTTCTTTTTCTATCCAGCCTGTTTTGACACATATCTGATCTGGACAATTGGCTTCTTCCATTCTTACCTTACCATCTTTTATCTCAACCACATTTAAATGCTGGCCATTGTGAATTGTCACTGTTTTATCAACATTTAAAGGCAATTCTTGGTACTTAGAACCATTTACTTCAATTACAACATCTGTGCCAGTTCTTGATAGCGCCTTGTCATAAGTAAAATAGGCAGAAGCAAAAGAAATAATCAAAAGCACTCCTATTAAAATCTTATCACCTATTTTCATACAGCTTAAACCTCGAATCTGTTATCTTTAATTTACCTTTAAGTCCTGATGTTGCATATACCTTATAGTCCGGTGTAACAAAAATCGCATCAACACCAGGCATGCTCTCTATCAATTTCATCCCTTTATCAACACCTAAAATAAAGGTGATTGTAGATAACGCATCAGCATCAATAGATTTAATATTAGTAGAAACTATTGTTGTACTGACGACGCCGCTTTCTGCAGGATACCCTGTAAAAGGATTTAATATGTGATGGTATCTTTTTCCGTTTTGAATAAAATATCTTTCATAATTGCCAGATGTGTCAATAAGCATATCTTTGCCTGAAACAATGGCGAAATACGTACCTTTATCTCCAAAAGGATTCTGTATGCCTATATTCCAATTGGAGCCATCTGGCTTTGAACCATAAAGGTATACGCTGCTGCCGCCTAAATTTATAAGCGCGTGCTTTACACCATTTTCTTTCATGATATTTTCCAGTTCATCAGCAGCAAAGCCTTTAGCAATTCCTCCCAAATCGATTGCCATGCCTTTTCTGCTTAATTTAACTTCATCGTTCTTTTCGTCCAGCAAGACGTCTTTGTAGTTTATGTATTTCATGGCATCCTTAATTTGGCTTTCCGTCGGAACATGGGCATGATCAGTGCCGATACCCCATAAATTCACCAACGGAGCGATAGTTATATCGAAATATCCACCACTTATTTTGCTGTACTTTAAAGCCGTCTTTATGACGTAAAATGTCTCTGGATTTACTTTCACATACTTTACACCAGCATTGTCGTTTATCTTTTGTATGTCGCTACCGCTTTTCTGGCTGCTCATAAGGTTGTCGATTTCTTTCAATTTGTTCATGGACTCGTCAACTGCTTTTTTGGCATTTCTGCCGTATGCAGTAACTTGCATGACAGTATCCATCATAAAATCAGTACGTGTATACTGTTGATCGTTGTTGCCACACCCTACAACGGATACAGAGATAAGCATTGTCACAATAATTGCTACAAATTTTTTTATAAAATGATTCATCATCTAAACAATCCTCTCAATTAAGTTAAATTCGCCTCTTTTATTATAAATTTTTTTTCTAAATTCTTCAAGCAAAATAGCATTAGCATTCATTTCAAGCTCTATAAACTTGTAAGATTCATTTTTTACGTATATAATCTTATTGTAAGGGGGAAATTAGCGGAATGATAAAATTCATGATAAAAATTTACATACTTTACTTAGTCTTAGTAGCACTGCTTCCTACCATGCTGGGCCGTATTTTCCACTATAATGTCATATATACAAGCAGAAAAAAGAAAGTGCCATGGATAGCGATTACTTTTGATGACGGCCCAGATCCCGAATACACGCCTACACTTTTGTCCCTTCTGGATAAATACAATGTTAAAGCGTGCTTTTTTTTGTTGGCAGACAAAGTTGAGAAGTATCCAGATTTAGCCAAAGAAATCGTAAATAGAGGTCATGAGATAGGCATACACGGTTATAAGCATCACATAAACTGGTTTTTAGGACCTATTGCTACGTACAAGGAATTATTAAAATCGGTTGAAATTATCTCTCAGATTACCGGAAAGTATCCTTCATATTATAGGCCTCCATGGGGATTGTTTACAACTTTTATCTACCGGTACTCAAAAAAATTAGGCATCAAAATAATTTTATGGAGTTACATGAGCTGGGATTGGAAAGTAAAAGACCCAAATCTGATAGTAAATCGCGTATTAAACAAAGTAAAGGGCGGAAACATTTTAATATTTCACGACAGCAGCGACAACATAGGGTCAGACAAAGAAGCTCCTGAGACAATGCTTATAGCTCTTGATAAGATAATAAGTGGAATAAAAGAGAAGAACTTAGAGATTGTAGACATAAATAAATTTATCTTTTCGTAAACGGGGTAATCATTATGAAGAAGATTTTTATGTACATTTGGTCTTTGTGGGAACTTGTATTTGCAAAATTAAATAATATCCATACAGTAGGTGGAGACGACTCTGAAATAAGAATCGCATTAAAAAAATACAGAGGTAAGAGGATCGTGCTGAAAGATGGCACAGTTTTAGATAGAGGCGATAAATTTGCTGAGCTTCACTTAAACAATAAAGTCCTTACAGAAATAACCTCCAGCAGCAATTCACCTATTGCTATTGGCATCATAGCACTAAAAAGGTTTAAAAAATCTTTAAAAGCATTAAAAGCTTACATCAATGAAAATCATGATTTCGAAGATGTAAATGTATTTATGGGATACACACTTTTCAATCAAGGTGTGGAAATGCTTGGCTTTGAAGTAATGGACATGAAATCACCTCTTGAAAGATTCATAATAACCCATTATGAAAGCTTTCTTTTGGGCATATTTCACCCTGAAGGATTTAAGCGGCTTCGTAACAATAAATTCACGGCAAAGATGGTTTTGATTACGAAAAAGACGATAAACAGCCGCTACTAATTTAATGCTTTTTGGATTTTTTCTAAAATCATTTTCTCGCTTTCTTTATTTTTTAATCCATCTATTAATGCTTTATTAAACATGATATTTTTGTCATGCCAATTCTTCGGTATATTATCAGTGTATTTCACTGCCATGTCAATTTTTTTCATAATTTCGTCGGTTATAGGTACATCCTTTATGACTGGTATAAACCCTATTTTCTCTACGCTTTCTTGAGAATCTGCAATAAATTTTACAAATTTAAACGCCATATCCAATTTCTTTTTGTCGCTCTGCTTTGTGATGCCGTAACCGTAAATTTTTGGAGATATTGTGATAGGCACATCGCCATCTCCTTCTGGATACAACGCAATATCAAACTGAAAAAGTTTATTCTTATTTTCAAGATATTTGAGGTATTGGACTTTGTAACTTTCATCGACCAAGACAGCGCTTTCTTTATTGACTGTAAAACTATCCCACACTTTGCTGTAATCACCACCAAAAGACACAGGATCTATCGCACTTTTTGCGTACAATTCTATCAATTTTTTAATGCCAGACTCCGCCTGCAGCCCCTTAAAGGAAACTATCCCTTTATCGTTGATTATATTTAAACCGTCTGCCATCAAAAACCCCCAAAGATTATAGCTTCTTTCCATATACATAGTTATTCCATAGAAATCCTTTTTTTCTTTTTTGCCTTCTTGATATGTAAGCTTAGCCATATCATCTAGAAACTCTTCGTAGCTCCACTCTCCATTTTGAGGAACTTCCACTTCTTTTTTGCTGAACAAATCGCTGTTTATGTAAAGGACACTTGTGTACATCCCTAAAGGAATGCCATAAACACTATTATTATACATAAATCCATTGAGGACATCTTCTTTTAATGAATTCTTATAACTTTTACCAAAAAATTTGTCAAGTGGCTCTAATTTATCATTGTAAATAAATGGACTGTCTGAAGTTATAGGGATTATATCAGGTTTATCCGTGCCAATTATATCATTGACATCATAATAAAAATTTCCATTTCTAATTGGCTCAAATTCAATTATAACCCCTGGATGCAAATATTCGAAATCCTGTATCTTTTTCTTTATAAAATTAAAACCAATAGGATCATCAGTTGACCAATGGGGAAAATCGCAAAATGTAATTATCCCCCTGTAATCTTCATCATCTGTCTGTGTAAAGTTTATTTTGCCTGTTTCATACAAGTACATGTAATATGGCCATGTGACTAAAAAAACAACAATCAATAAAATTAAAAAAAGAGCAAAAGGCTTTTTCATAAGATTCACCTCTTACTCTATCTATATTCACATTAAACATTCCATATCACTCTTTATTTTTACTAAGTTCACTTATTTCTTTTTCTAATGCATCCATCCTGGCTTTTAAATCTTGTGCTTCTTTTAAGGCTGCATCCCTTTGATTCTGCAGCTCTTCTATGATGCTTTTTGCAATCTCATCGCTATCACTTCTCATTTTTGACAACTGCTCGTCTTTGTATTTTACAGCATCTTTTGCTATGCCATCGATGTTCTGTTTCGCTGCATCTGCTAAATTCTTCATCTTTTCAGACAATGTCATTGCACCAGAGACAGCACCAACAGCTACTGGCTTCAAAGCCCTTTTTATATTTGGACCTATAGATGCAAGTATAAAAGCAGCACTTATCCCCAATAAAAAACCTTTTGTAGTATTTGTACCCATAAAATTGCCTAATATTTTAAATCTCATCGATACATTGTCTTGCCATGTAAGCTCATTGTTGCGAGTCTTACCAAAAAAATCATAAGCTCTCTTAAAGCTGTTTTGATGTGATTTCTCATCAGACAAGATTTTCTTAAAGATATTTCTCACGTAAGGATTGCGAATCTTGTCTAAATCAGCCATGTACTGTTCAATCGCCAGCGATTCACTGCTTATGCCATCTGATAAAACTTTCATTAAGCTTTCCTTATTTTCCATATATATTTTGCTCCTTCCATAACGTGTAATATAAGCTAACGTTAGTTATATTATCCATTATGGAATATTTTATGCGTCCTACTGATCTTCAGGTTCATCTTCCATTTTTTTGTTTTCTTGGTTGACTCTGCTGTCAATGTACTTCTCAAACACACCTCTATCATATACGTTTATGGCAAGCCCAACTAAGCTAAATCCGATGACAATAAGCGGAATGAACGCAAATAAAATGCAAAGTCCAAACAATAATAAGCTTAATAGCACTATGCCTATCGTCTGAGGCAACTTTATGATTGAAAATATCAAAGCATTTTTATATATATGCTTTATCTTTAAATCATACGTAACCATCAAAGGATAAATATACACATTCATGAGAACAAGTATAAAGCCAATAAATATGGTAATATAGCTGCCCGCAATTTTTATAAAGCCTGTACTGTATGAAGAATAAATTTTGTAATTATTGATTAATATAAAAGCTGCTAAAGCGTTTATCAACGTAATTATAAAGCTTTGCTTGAAATTCTTAACAAACCCGTCTTTGAAATCATTCCAAAGCCATACATTTCTATTAAGTGCATGATTCCTAAGCACATTATTGAATCCAGCCAAAGCAGGTCCTATCGTCACGATAGGTATGCACGACACAATCAATAAAAGATTAAGGCTTATAAGTTGCCAGAAGTTGTTTTTTAAAATATCAAGAAACAAAGACATACCCTTCTTAGGAATATCATCAGCCTTTAAATCAGGTCTATGTGGATCGCCATAGTACATTCTATTAAAAAAATTTCCAAACATCGTTTACCTCTCCTATATCAGTCTATAATTCAATTATAAATGGTATGCTGAGAATTTTCAATGACAAAAAAATATTAGATAGCATTACAAAATACTATCTAATATTATATTTGATATACCCATCAAGGCTGTATTATAATCTGGATTTGAAAAGGCAATGCTGCAGGATGAATAATTTGCTTCAAAAGATCTCTTTTTAATAGTCTCCAATACAACGTCTTCTATAAACTTTCGACCTCTCACTATTCCACCTGATATGAGCACCAACTCTGGGCTAAAGACATTGACTATATTCGCAATGCCTATGCCTAAGTAAATAGCGATTTTGTTTAACTCAGATAAAGCAACTTCATCCCCTTCTTCCGCGGCTTTGTACACAAATCTGGTTGTTATATTTTCCAAGTCTCCGTTGACGTATTCAGACACAAGAGAATAAGATCCCTCTTTTATTCTTTTTACCACATTGTTTACCAATGCTTTCTCAGATGCCAAAGCTTCAAAACATCCGTAATTGCCGCAACTGCATTTAGGACCGGCAACGTCGATTGTAGTATGTCCTATCTCACCAGCCATGTCGTTAATTCCTCTGTATATTTTGCCATCCAATATTATTGTTGAACCTATTCCATGTCCTACTTTTAAAAACACAACATTGCCGACATTTTTAGCAATTCCGTTGTAGAATTCCCCTAAAGCCATGGCTCTGACGTCATTTTCAACAAACGTAGGAATCCCAAATTCTTTTTCTATCATGTCCTTTATAGGCACATTTCTCCACCCTATATTAGGAGAAAATACGGATATACCTTCGCTTGACTTTACAGGACCTCTAACTACTATGCCGATCCCAGCTATCTCTTTCTTTGAAATATCTTTTAAATGCCTTATTCTATCGAATAAAAGCTTGAATATGCTTTCCGAATCTTCCTTTTTTATGTTGTCAACTTTTGATTCTTTTATGGTAAGTTCAGCATCCAACAGGTACTCTTCCATTATATCTGTCCCGATTATTATAACGATTATATCAAAAGCTTCATTGTTTATCTTCAATATGACAGGCGGCCTTCCACCGCTGGATTCTCCTAATTTGTCTTCTTTCACAAGTCCGTCCTCTAAAAGCTTGTTTATGATATTCGTAACTGTAGGTGGCGTCAAATTCGTTATCTTTGCTATTTCAGACCTTGATACGTATTTGTTGTGACGTATCACATTCAATATGAGACTTTCATTCATGCCCTTTAATAATTTGTAACTTACTGGAATCAAATCTGCCAAAATTACCACCTCTATTTATCGCCAAATCCATAAGGATTTGATTTATGCCATTTCCACGCAGACTCTATAATCTCCTCAAGTGAATTGTGCTTAGGATTCCAGACTAACTCATTTATAATCTTTTCCGATGATGCTACCAATTTTGCAGGATCTCCCAGTCGCCTTGCGGCAATTTTCGCTGGTATAGGATGTCCGGTCACCTTTCTTGCTGTTTCAACCACTTCCTTGACTGTAAACCCTTCTCCATTTCCCAGGTTGTATATTGCACTACTGCTATCCCTTCTTAGCTTATCTAATGCCAAGATGTGGGCATCAGCAAGGTCTGTAACGTGTATATAATCTCTTACACAAGTACCATCTTTTGTGTCGTAGTCATCACCGTAGATTTCTATGAACTCTCTTTTTCCTAATGGCACTTGCAATATTAGCGGTATAAGATGTGTTTCAGGATTATGATCTTCTCCTATGACTCCACTTTCATCGGCGCCAGCCACATTAAAATACCTAAGCACAACATGCTTTATCCCATAAGCATTGTCACACCACTTTAGCATCTTTTCCACAGCCAATTTAGTTTCGCCATAAGGATTCGTAGGAAATGTCTTGTCATCTTCTTTTATCGGTATTCTTTCAGGCTCTCCATATGTGGCAGCAGTTGATGAAAAAACTATCTTCCTAACGCCGTATTTAACCATTTTTTTTAATAAGCACATCGTCCCATACACATTGTTTTCATAATAGTCCAGAGGTTTACCGACGCTTTCTCCCACCAGAGAAAATGCCGCAAAATCTATGACAGCTTCTATATCATTTTCTTCAAAAACTTTGTCCAAAAATTCTCTATCTCTAAGATCGCCAACGTAAAGCTTACCTCCAATTACCGCTTTTTCATGGCCTGTTATGAGATTGTCAACTACTATTACATCTTCTCCTCTTTTAAAAAGCTCATAGGCAGTATGACTGCCAATATATCCAGCGCCACCGCACACTAAAATAGACATACAATATATACCCCTTTCTATTTTATTTCTTTTGCTCCGTCTCCTACACCCGTCACATACATTGATGGCTCATAACCTATTCTTTCTTTGTATCCTTTCGTCACTTCTCTAATGAAGTCTTCTACAAATTCTTCTTTGACGATGCTGACGGTACATCCACCAAATCCTGCGCCTGTCATTCTTGAGCCTAAAACGTAATCTAATTTAAGCGCTTCATCGACTAAAGCATCCAATTCCTTGCCGGTAACTTCATAGTCATCCCTTAACGAATTGTGAGATTGTACCATCAGTTGACCAAACCTTTTAATGTCATTATTTTTTAACGCTTCAACAGCATCTAAAACTCTCTCATCTTCTGTCACAACGTGTCTTGCCCTCTTTACTAACACATCATCCGGTATCAAGTATTTGTACTTATCGAATTCTTCCAGTGTAACCTGCCCAAGATTGTCTACATCCAATTCTTTCTTAAGGTAGCTTAATGCAGCCTCACACTGACTCCTTCTCTCATTGTACTTAGAATCTTGAAGCCCCCTTCGCTTGTTTGTATTCGATATAACTATCCTATAGCCATCTAATTTAAGTGGAACATATTTATAATCAATTGTATCACATTTTAAAAATATAGCATAGTCAGCTTTGCCCATTCCTACAGCAAATTGATCCATTATACCGCAATTGACGCCGACAAAATTATTTTCAGCTTTTTGACACATTTTAACTAATTCAACTCTATCAATTCCCAAATTTAAAATTTCATTCATAGCCACACCAGTCACAAGTTCTATGGATGCAGAAGAAGAAAGCCCTGCTCCATTTGGTATGTTCCCTTCGTATAGCGCTTCAAACCCTCTTAGCTTATAACCTTCATCTTGCAAAACTTTTAATACACCTTTTGGATAATTTGCCCAATCATCTTTTTTATCATAGATTAATTCGTTTATGTCCACTTCGACTTTAAGATCGAAGTTTAGTGAAGAAAGGCGTACCTTTCCATCATCCCTCATTCTTATGGCCATAAACGTTCCAAAGTCAAGAGCGCATGGGAATACATATCCACCATTGTAATCTGTGTGCTCCCCTATTAAATTTACCCTGCCTGGCGAATAGAATAGCCTTACTCCTTCGTTACTGCCGTAGATTCTTTTAAATTCTTCCACAATTTTTGTTGCCATTTAATTCCTCTCCTTTATTAAATTTTTTTAAAATGTATGCTATCTAAAAACTTATCAAATGCCGCTTTCCCCTTCTCATCACGCTTAAATACGCCTGCATCCAGCAGCACTTTTAAGAAAATTTCACCTACCTCGTCTTTTACTATTACTTCTGCCTCTTCCCTCTTAAGATTCACACCATATTTATTTACAAGTTCATCAATCCATGGTACATGCTTAAAAAGCGGATCATCTGCAGAAATCTCTTTTTTGTCGTATTTTCTGTCACCTGATAATATCATTTCTATCTCATCAAGTTCTTTTTTTAGCCTTCCAGGAAGCACAGCAAGCCCCATAACTTCAATAAGCCCTATATTTTCCTTCTTTACATGGTGAAGTTCCTCATGTGGATGAAAAATACCATAAGGGTACTCATCAGTAGTGCGGTTGTTCCTCAAGACTAAATCCATCTCATACGCGCCATCACCATTTTTCCTCGCAATAGGTGTTATTGTATTATGTGGTACCTTCTCACTACCAACTGTGCTATAAGCTATTATATCAACAGATGGATCGCTGTAATTTCTCCACTCTCTTAAAATCATGGATGACGCCTTCAGCAATTCATCTCTGTTTTTGCTTGAAAGCCTTATTACTGATAGAGGCCACTTCAAGATTCCCACATCTACATCTTTAAACATTTCACTTTTATACCACTCTTCTACCTTTGCTTCCTCCATAGGAAATACATGGCGCCCACCTTGAAAGTGCTCATGGGATAAGATGGAGCCACCTACTATCGGTAAATCAGCATTAGAACCTATAAAATAGTGTGGAAACTGATCTATAAAATCCAATAACCTTATAAACGTCTTTTCTGATATCTGCATCGGCACATGCTTTTCGTAAAACAATATGCAATGCTCATTGTAGTAAACATAAGGCGAATACTGAAAATACCACTGCTCACCTGCAACACTTACTGGTATTACCCTGTGGTTTTGTCTTGCTGGATGATTTAGATTACCGCTAAAGCCTACATTTTCCAGGCACAAAAGGCATTTAGGATAGTTTGTCTCTTTTAATGCTTTAGCTGCCGCTATGTCTTTTGGATCCTTTTCAGGTTTTGAAAGGTTGATTGTAATCTCTAAACTGCCGTACTCTGTATCCGTCCTCCAGTATTTATTTTTTGCAATTCTATCCATCCGTATATAATATGAATCCTTTGATAAGCTGTAAAAATAGTCTGTGGCTTTTTCAATACCCCATGATCTTTTCATGTCATTAAACTTTCTTATGACTTCAGACTGTCTCGGCATCAACAAACCCATAATCCTCGTATCAAAAAGATCTCTATTTGTAATCGTATTTTCCTTAAAAAAACCTTTTTCGTATGCATAATCTAAAAGAGAATCGAGAATATCGTGTGGATCATCTAAATCTACATCATCTACAATGCCATTGTATGGCTCCTGTATCTCAAACAAATCCATCAATGAATTGCGACATTGGATATAATCTGTGCCTTCTATCATGCCATGCTTCAAAGCATACAAAAGCAGTTCTTCAATTTTTAGTGAAGCGGTAGTAACATCCATTTCACACATTCCTTTCATATTCATTGTCATCTTAATAACATGATACTACATTCTTCAACTTTTTTCAATATTTTAATAAAGTTAATTTACACTAAAAAAAGCCCAACGTTTAGTTGGGTTTTTTAATCATTCAGCAGTTTTTAATCTGCTTAATTCACTTTCTAACATCTCTATCCTGTTTTTAAGCTCATTTACTTCTTTTATAGCCTTTTCTCTCTCTTCTTCTAAGCTGTCTATTTCACTTTGATACAAGTTTTCACCTTCAACGCCGTTTCTCTCATTGTCGTTAAACATTTTTGCTATTCTATCCTTGCCTTTATTGATTACTGAAGATGCCTTATCAGCCATATCATAAGTGCTTTTTACGCCATTTATTAGAACTGGCTTCACTTTCTCTTTTGCTTTTGGAAATAAAATATAACTTAATGCAGCAACACCAATTCCCCAGAAAAAGCTTCTACTTCCTAAAGTTTTAGCGATACCCATTGAAGTTTCCTCCCTTCATAGGTTCTTCTATTATTTTATCCCGAAAAAAATATATTATTAAATCGCTATTTTCCAAAAATGAGTGCCCTTGCAATCGATTTGTACAATTCTTTAGCCTGATGTTTTTCGCTCATCTTTACCGCATACTGTAAAAAATCGTTAATTGTTTTTTGCCATAATTTTACAATTTCGTTTTTAGTTGATTTATCCTTTGCATACTCCGCAAAAGATATGTCAACCGTCTGTCTTAAAACTTTCGAAGCTTCTTCGAATCTCTTTTTCATTTCTTCCATCAGAAATAATCCTCCTTGATGAATATTTATAGACTTTAAGCGAATTCGCCAGCACGATCATCTGATTCATGCTGTGTAACATTGCTGCCGTAAATGGACTCACCTTGCCAAAAAGCGTCATTACGTATTCTATATAGCTCATCATTGATGCTATAACATGATTTTGATTTATTACTTCTTTTGAATACCTTGATAGTTCTATCAAATACGGTATTTTTAAAGGATTTTCGTCGATTACCGCTACATCAAGCACTTTTAATATTTTTTTACTTATGGGCCTTCCTAAGATAATTCCAACATCGGCGCTTTTCATCGCCTTCACATCATTTAGCCCATCGCCGACCATTACGACAGTTTTACCATCGTCTTTTTGCCTTTTTACAAAATTCTTTTTCTCATCAGGCGAAACACTGCTAAACGCATTTGCTATGCCTAACTCATAAGCAACTCTATCTGTAGGCTCCTTATCATCGCCTGATAAAATATAAATGCTATCGTCGTTAAAGCCTAACGATCGAGCAAGTTCTACTGCAGCTTTGCTTTTCTTTTTAAGCACGTCTTTCATTCCGATGACTCCAATAGCATTCCCATCAACAGCAACGTATATCACACCTCTATTTAGGTTTTTTAAAACATTGCTGAGATCATCTACATCATGTAAGTCAATATTGTTTATCTCCATAAATCTCTCATTGCCAACACACAATTGTTTCCCATCTACACAAGCAAAAGCACCCATGCTTTTGACTTCTTTGCCATGAGAAAAATCCTCTACTTTTATTCCCATATCGTCCGCTTTTTTAATTATAGACAATGCTACAGGATGTACGACACCGTATTCTGCAGACGCAGCTATCTTTAATATATGATTCTTGTCAGTATTTGATGACGGCAAAATTTCGCTTACAATAGGCCTACCTTCCGTAAGAGTTCCCGTCTTGTCAAAAATCAGCACGTCAGCTTTTGACATATTTTCGATTGCAGAAGAACTTTTTATCAAAATACCTCTTTTTGCCGCATTTTTGACAGCCATACCATAGACACCAGTAGAACCGTGTGCAAAAGTACATGGACATAAAACAAGCATTGATGATATTCCCTTCAATATATCCTTTGTATAAAGTGACACAAGACCTGTAATGATAAAAGATAGCGGTATAATTTTGTTAATATATACATCAGCAGTATTTGTAATATACTTCTCCTTTGATTCCAATTCCACAATCTTGTACAGATCTTCTATGCTTTCATTTGCCTCAATGTCAGTTATTCTGGCCTTTACTTCTCCATCAACAATCAAAGACGATTCTATTATTTTATCGCCTTTTTGCTTTTGGACGTACTTTACTTTTCCTCGTATATACTTTTCATCTACAATTGCACTGCCTTCAACTATTTCGCATTCATACGGCGCCACATCACCTTTTTTAAGCGAAATCACATCGCCTTCATTAAGCTCCTCTACAGGCACTTCTATTTCTTTACCTTCTAATGCCATCCATACTTTCCCCGGTTTTAACTTAAGAAAGCTTTCAAGTGCTTTTTTATTATAGTGTATGTTTAACGAGTGAATAAGGACACTCAAATTGACGAGAAAAATTACCACAAGCCCTAATATACTTTCTCTTATAAAAAGCATTATGGTAGTGGCAATTGTTATCATCAAATCGCCATTTATTTTGTGTTCTTTAAACAGTGTATTTATGCCGCTTCTAAATATTGGATATCCAGCCACAATCGACACAATTGATGACATGCTTAATAACCCATAATGACCGCTTAACGGCGATTTACCAGCGAATATGCGCTTTAATGCGGTGTAAATCGTAGCAGCCAATGGCATAACTACCATCACAAATTGAGTCTTAAGCGGCAGATCTTCTGGCTCATACGGCTTTACATTGTCATCTACATCATCTTTAAAAATCGCATTTATGATTTCTCTTTTTATTTCTTCTATTTTCTTACCTTCGTATTTGACAAGTACTTTTCCAGTAACACTGTTGGCACTTATATATTTGATCCCTTTAGAGCTTTTTAAATAATGATTAATCTTCTTCTCAATGACTTTGTCTTTGTAAAGTGCATCAAAGCTTAATCGTGCTAATCCAGGCAGCGAAAAAATCTCTCTTATCATGTCAAATCCTCCAAATACATGCATAATCCCTCTTATGAGGGATTATCTGCTGTTTCAGGCTGTGTCTTTATTTTTGATTGAGTATGTTGATACTGGGCTTCGGCTATTATGTCTTCTACTTCTTCTTTCACGTTTATAGCCAATTCTTTGCCTTTATCAGCAAGAATCATGGCAGTGCCTACAAGCCCTACCGCTAATTTCTTTGCCGGCTTCGCCAATAAAAGTGCTATTCCCAATGCTCCTACGCCAATCCAAAATTCTTTGCTCATCTTAAAAACCTCCTGTCTATTTTTATTTATTTTAACCGGCATTTACAAATAATATTAATAAAAGTCATCGAAAGCTTTCATCATTCATAATTTTTCCTTCTGTGAAATAAAAAATTTTGGACAAAATATTTTTATTATAAGACGTTCTGGAGGTATGAAGATGGAACTCATAAGAAAATATGCACCACATACAAAGCGAATGAGATTCTCCGTAAACGGCCTATACAGAAATGAATTGTTGGCGAAAAGGCTGGAAAAAAATCTATCCCTCAAAAGCGGAATACTAAGTGTAACAGCAAGCCCAATGACAGGAAACATAATCATTTCCTTTGACAGCAGTTTAAAAGCCGAAGATATCAAGAAAGAAATATACAAGATAAAATTCAATATAAGGGACACAAAAGATAATTTTCCTGTGAAACAGCAAGCTCAATATCCTTGGCACATCATGACAAAAAAGCAAATAGAGAAAGTCCTAAACACTGACATTGACAGTGGACTGTCAACAGTTGAAGCTAAAAAAAGATTGAATACATACGGTTTAAACCAACTGATAAGCGGAAATAAACCATCCTTCTTTAGAATGATGCTAAATCAGGTAAACAATTATCTATTTAAGATACTTCTTTTTGCAGGTGGTATTTCTTTTTTGATTGGAGATGTAGCTGATTCTATCGTGATAATATCGATTGTCGTAATAGAATCAAGCCTTGGAGTACTTCAAGAGTACAATGCAGAAAAATCTTTAGAATCGCTGCACAAGTTGACATCACCCCGATCATCCGTTTTAAGAGGCGGTAAAATATCATTGTTAAGCTCAGCAGAACTTGTACCTGGCGATATAGTGATCGTAAATCCAGGAGACATTGTCCCTGCAGATGCCCGCATAGTAGAATGTAAAAATCTTGAAACTGATGAAAGCTGTTTGACAGGTGAGTCACATCCATCATCAAAACACGATTTGGTGATACTAAAAGATGATATTCCATTAGCTGAACGAAAAAACATGGCTTACATGGGAACAAGCATCACCAAAGGATACGGAAAGCTTATCATAGTCTCAACCGGAATGTCAACAGAAATAGGCACAATTGCAAAAATGCTAAACGAAGAAAGAAATGCTTTATCGCCGCTTAATAAAAGCCTTGAAATTTTAGGAAAAAACATAACAATAGCAATCATAGCAATCAGCTTCAGTATTTTTTTAAGCGGCATAATAAGAGGCAAATCTTTTTCACAGATGCTTGGAATAGGCATAAGCCTTGCAATAGGAGCCATACCGGAAGGCTTATCTACTATCGTGACGATAGCTTTAGCTTACGGTGTACAGCGAATGGCAAAAAGAAATGCTATAGTGAGAAAACTTAATTCTGTTGAAACATTGGGAGTAGCCAATGTAATATGCACCGATAAAACTGGTACACTTACAAAAAACGAGATGACCGTAAAAGAAATACGAACACTTGACAAAGTATGGACCGTCTCAGGAATTGGGTATTCGCCATTAGGTAGTTTTTATCGTGACAATGTCAAGATAAACCCAAAAGATGATGAAGACCTATATTCAATCTTGCAATACGGTGCTATGTGCTGCAATGCAAAATTAATAAAAAAAGGAAATGATTGGGCAGTATCTGGTGATCCAACAGAAGGCGCTATAATCGTTGCAGCTTCAAAAGCTGGCATTGAAAGTGAGGAATACGAAAAAATTGATGAGATACCCTTTGACTCATCAAACAAATTCATGACTGTCGTAGTCGATACTGTTTCATACAAATTGGCCATATCAAAAGGGGCTCCTGATGTGATCTTAAATAAATGCAGCTACTTTTTAAGGTCAGGCAAAGCTATAAAATTAGGAAAAATAAACAAAAACAAGATCATCAAGCAAAACGATGAAATGTCTAACAAAGCATTAAGAGTCTTAGCTGTTTCTTACAAGATTTTAAACGATGAAGACAATAACGTTGACAGTGATTTTATATTTGCTGGTCTTATAGGCATGGAAGATCCGCCAAAAGATGAGGTCAGTCAGACTATTGAAGAATGCCTTAGGAGTGGAATTAACGTCGTCATGATAACAGGAGACCAAAAAAACACTGCTATGTCAATAGGAAAGAGAATCGGACTTTTAAAGGATAAAAAAGCAATTTCAGGTCAGGAGCTTGATAAAATGGATGACGATGAGTTAATAAACCTTATAGATGATGTAAACATATTTTACAGAACTTCTCCCCATCACAAGCTAAAGATCGTCAGAGCTTTGAGAAAAAAAGGGTACATCGTTGCCATGACAGGAGATGGCATTAACGATGCACCAGCGGTAAAAGAAGCAAATATCGGTATTGCAATGGGTAAAGGCGGAACAGATGTTACAAGAAATGCCTCTGATATAACATTGGCTGATGACAATTTCACTACAATTGTCATGGCTATAAAGGAAGGTCGCGGCATCAACGAAAACATAAAAAAATTTTTAAGATACGTTTTGTCAGGAAATGTTGGCGAAATAATAGCTTTAGCCATGGCATCCATGACAGGCATGGAGATGCCACTGACATCAAGCCAGATTTTAAGCATAAATCTCGTCACTGAAGGAATACCTGCACTGGCATTAGGCGTAGAACCATCATCATTAAAACTTAAAAAAAATGAAAATGCACAACTGCTTGACAGCAAACTATACAACTACATACTCAAAAGAGGCTCTTTAATAGGATTTACGACGCTATTTGCGTTTAAATACGGTGAAGCATTTAGAAATCCAGCCATCGCCAAAACTATGGCATACTCAAACTTAGTCATGGCACAGATGTTCAATGTATTTGACGCAAGACGTGCAGAAATGCCTACACCGATTTCACAAAATAAATTATTGATGCCATCTGTGGCAATATCTATTGCAACGCTATTGGCAACCATATACGTAAACCCTATTGCAAATATATTTGGAAATGCAAGGCTTAGCCTTATGGATTGGCTCATCGTACTTGTAAGCTCCGGCATAATTAGCAGAATTTAATAAAGAATTGAGAGCTTTTGGCCTCAATTCTTTATCGCTATGTCAAATATCTTGTCAATATTTATATCTTCAGCAAGCCTTAATATGGTGTACCTCTTTCTTACCTCTTTTGCATTCAATAAAACATCTTTAAGTTCATCATATTTAAGCTCAAGATAGGTGATATCATTTGGTGCACCGGCATCATTTAAAAGCTCATCAACATACTCCACCGTCGGCACATTTTCTGATACCCACTTCCGCATCTTATCCCAGTTGTTCAAAATCCTTTCCTGTCTCGTCTTTCTCTCATCTTCATCCAAATAGTAATAACCTATATCGTCAAAAATCTCAGATGATAAGTTTCCAAAATTTTTATTTACCCTGAATTCAAACTCTTCCTTTGATTCACTTTTTCTTTCCTTCATCATTTCAATAATATCATCTTTGTCAAAAGAAAATACAGTATTGTAAAGTTTGACAACAATTTTCGTCATGATGCCTACCTTTGCACCATGGGAGTGACGAATTTCTCCGTTTGAAAGTTCTTTCATCTCAATGAAGTGTGACAGATGATGTTCAGCACCCGATGCAGGCCTGGAATTTCCAAACTTAAGCATCGATATGCCTGACAAAATTAGTGCATCCATAAGCTTGCTTACAGCACTTTCATCTTTGCTTTTTAAGCTTTTGCTGACATCCACACATTTATAAAGGGACTTTTTTACATCATCTGCGATTTCTTCAGAGTAGTCCTCTCCCGTTATGATGCTACCTATATACCAATCCGCTAATGAAGTGAATTTACCGATTATATCTCCAAATCCTGATGCAATCATGTCATATGGTGCATCTTTAAGCACTTTAGTATCACCCACAATAAATATGGGATACGTAGCATCGTAAGTTCTTTTGAAGCCATTTACGATAAGAGGCGACACAGATGACGCATAACCATCCATCGATGGGGCTGTTGCAACAATGCCATAAGGTATTTTTATCTTGCTACTTACAAATTTCACAACATCGTTTATTGTGCCTGCTCCAACAGCAATCATAGCCTCGATATCATCTTTAAGATGTATCAGCACTTCACCTACTGCTTTTTCATCAGGCACTAAATTTCCACTTCTATTCAGATTGCACAACAATACATCGTACTTTTTATCTTTTAATACATCTTTTAGAGTCAATCCTGCCGCTTCGTAAGTATTTTTATCGCATACGAGCAATACTTTAGAATTTATACCTGCTTTATTCAATATATTCGGAACATCATACAAGGCACCACTGCAGATTTCTATCTCCTTTATCTTTGTGCCATCATTCATCGCACTTCCTCCAATTCGATCTCCTTAGTAGAATTCCTAATCCTTATTTCAGGCTTTATGCGAATATTAACAGGATTTGCAAAAGCCTTTTTCCCTTTTTTTATAAGGTCGAATAGTGTTGAAGCAGCAAGCCTTCCCATCTCTTCTTTAGGATGTATGATGGACGTAAGCTTTACATTGGAAAGCTCCGCATAATCAGAATCATCAAAGCTTACTATTGAAATGTCATCAGGCACACTGTAGCCCAATTCTCTTATTGGATCTAAGATCCACATGGCGATTTGGTCGTTGTAACTGACAATAGCCGTCGGTTTATTGACCCACTTCGAGTATATCTCGTATATTTTTTCCCTTGGCTTTGTCTTCATTTCCTCTGTCGTATAAAAGATTATGTTGTCCTCTTTGATCTTAATATTGTGTTCCCTTAAGGCTTTCACATATCCTTTGTACCTATTAAGGCCCTGGTTATCGTCACTTTTAAATATACCTATTATGTTTTTGTGTCCAAGCTTTATAAGATGGTCTGTTGCCATGTATCCTCCACCTTCATCATCTTGAATGATGTAAGATGGATTTAATTCTTCATAAAAGCTATTTATAAAAATGTACGGTATCCCTTTGTTTTTTAACTCATCAAAATAATTTAGATTTATATGGGGCAGTGCGCTTTTTGTAGGCTCGATGATCAATCCCCTAATGTCCTTCGTCAAGACATTCTCCAATATGTCCATTTCAGTCTCAATGCGGTTATTCGTATTGAAAAGCAATATAGAGTATCCGTTTTTGGCTAATATTTGATCGATTCCTTTTATGATCCTGGGAAATATATAGTCATTTATATACGTCGTTATAACTGCAATATTTTTATTATCATAGCTTTTCACAGAATTTCTATCAGCGCAAAAAGTCCCCAAACCTTGCTTTCTGTAAAGCCACCCTTCATTTTCAAGGTCATCAAGAGCTTTCCTAATAGTATGTCTGCTTACACCGAATATTTCCATCAGTTCGCTTTCCGTCGGTAGCGGATCATCTATGTTTATATTGTTTTTTATTATTAAATTGGTAATATAGTCTTTTACTATTTGATATTTTGGCACATTTTCTTCCAAAATTGAACATCCTCCCTCACATCATATCCATCTATATATAATTATATCGCTTACTTAGAATATAACTAAATTTCAAATCTGACAAAATATTTATTAAATATTCGTCACAATTAGTTTATTTTTTTAAGTAAGGTAATAAAATTATCACCTGAAATCATCTTAACAGGTGATAATTTTAAAACATCTTATTTAAATGGATTCTCGCTTTTGTACAACATTGAAGCTGGTTGATTAAATGAAACATCATCCACGCCTAATAGCTTCATAGCAGCGTACAAGACTTTACCTGCATGTTTAAATGCGACTCCAACATGATGCGGAAAATTCTTTTCTATCAATACATGCCTGTAGAAGCGAGCCATCTCTTTAACTGCAAATACTCCAATGCTTCCAAAAGACATAGGATCTATATCCAGCACTTCACCTTCGGCCACGTAACTTCTAAGCTTAGTATCTGCAGTGCTTTGCAACCTAAACAGAGTTATATCGCCAGGCCTTATCGTGCCTTCCAATGTTCCTCTTGTTATATCAGGCTCTTTATCAGGTTCTAACAATCTGTGCATTATTCTCTGATACTTCATAGAGAAATTTTTCATCATGCAACTGCTGGTATTGCCGCAATGAAATCCCATAAAAAGATCGCTATTTTTATAATCGCCTATGATTTCCTTATTGCTTTCGTACATATCTTTGGGCACTGTATTGTTTATGTCAAGAAGCGTAGCTGGTAAGTCTGTAGCGCATGTTATGATGTACTCACTAAGTGCTCCATAGATGTCTGTCTCACAAGCCACAGGTATGCCATTTGCTGCAAGCCTTGAATTCACAAAGCATGGCACAAATCCAAACTGTGTCTGAAATGCTGGCCAGCACTTATTTGCAAACACAACGTACTCCGATGCACCTATATTTTTTTCTACCCAATCCTTTAATGTAAGTTCATACTGTGCAAGCTTCGGCAATATCCCACCAAACATATTGCCAGAACCTAATTCCTTTTCCATATCTTTTATGACATCTGGAATCCTTTTGTCATCTTTATGATTGTTGTAAGCTTCAAAGAGATCCAGTTCTGAGTTCTCCATTATCTCTATCCCTAAGTCATACAAAGGCTTTATAGGAGCGTTGCAAGCGAGGAAATCCTGCGGTCTCGGCCCAAAGCTCATTATTTTTAGCTTCTTAAGTCCAAGTACCACTCTCGCAATATCTTTAAAATCGGATATCATGTCTGCTATTTCATCTGCATATCCTACAGGGTATTCCGGTATATAAACCCTCAAATTTCTCAAATTTATATTGTATGATGCATTAAGCATCCCACAATACGCATCACCGCGCCCATCGTAAAGATTGTCCTTCGTCTCCTCCGCTGCGGCTACGAACATCACTGGACCATCAAACTTTTGGGCCAGCATCGTCTCAGGACCTTCAGGGCCAAAATTCCCAAGGTATACGACAAGCGCATTTACACCTAAATCGTAAGCTTCCTTCAGTGCGTTCATCGCATCTATTTCATTTTCTACAGTTTTGGTGATTTCACTTATAGATATGCCTTTTTCAATACACGCTTTTACTACCGCATCTCTTCTTTTCTCACTTAAAGTGATTGGGAAACAATCCCTGCTGGTAGCTACAATTCCTACTTTAACTTCTGGTATGTTTATCATGCAAAATCCTCCTTCATTAAATTGACATCATATTTTTCATTGACCATATTTCGTCATATATCTCTCATGTGCTCTTTTAACTTCTTCATCTGGTATCACATCAGGTGTGCCTAAAAGCAGTGATAAATGCACAGTCTTAGCTGTATCTTCTACCATAACAGCAGCTTTCAAGGCTGCTTCAGGTGAATTGCCAATGGTAAAAACACCGTGATTTTTCATAAGTATTGCAGGACTTTCCCCTATATAATCTACGATAGCCTTCCCTATCTCTTCTCCGCCAATCTTGGCATAGGGCCCTACAGGAATTGCACATCCAAATTCGTCTGCAATAGCTGTAAGATAAACCGGAATTGACCGGCCAAGTGCAGCAAAACTTGTAGCATAGGGTGAGTGTGTATGGACAATTCCATTCACATCACTTCTATGTCTGTAGACGTAAAGATGTGTAGCAGTATCAACAGATGGTTTTAGCTTACCTTCAACCACATTGCCATCTAAATCCACAACTACCATATCATCTGGCGTCATGTCATCGTATAAAACTCCACTGGGCTTTATGACTACAAGATTTGTCTCAGGGTCTCTACCGCTGACATTGCCGCTTGTCATTGTGACTAAATTGTTTTTAGGAAGCATCATGTTCATTTTATATACACGTTGTTTTAGGTTCTCTAACATCTGAAACCACCTCTTTTATGTTTTTAAGCCTCTTCATCACATCATTTGCCCCTCTCCCAAAGTAGTCATGAAGCAGTTTGTACTCCTGAAATAGTTTCTCGTAAATTTCGACATTTTCGGATATAGGCTTGAATGTCTCATCTTTTAACTTTGGTATTACTTTAGCTGCTTCAAATATGCTGTCAAATCCTCCATTTTCCTTTCCTGCCGCAACTGCACCAAACATTGCTGCACCTAATGCAGGCGTCTGGTTTGACTTAGAAACTTTTATCTCTAAGTTTGTCACATCAGCGTATATCTGCATAAGCATCGGATTTTTTTCAGGAAGTCCGCCACAGGCGTAAAGCTCATCTATCTTTATGCCATACTCATTGAATGTATCTATTATCATACGTGTACCATATGCTGTTGACTCTATCAAAGCTCTGTATATCTCTTCAGGTTTCGTCCTAAGTGTCAATCCTAAAATCAAACCAGTAAGATCCGCGTCAACCAAGACAGACCTATTTCCATTAAGCCAATCCAGTGCAAGAAGTCCGCTTTCCCCCGGTTTTAACTTTGAAGCTTTTTCTGTCAAAAGCTGATGTACAGATATGCCTCTTTCTTGGGCTTCTTTTTTGTAATCATCTGGAACGCAATTATCTACAAACCACGCAAATATATCCCCTACCGCTGACTGTCCAGCTTCATATCCATAAAATCCCGGCACAATGCCGTCTTCAACCACTCCACACATACCCGGAACTTCGACTTCTTTGTCGCCTAAGACTACATGGCATATAGACGTGCCCATTATCATAACCATCTTTCCTGGGGATGCTACACCTACTGCAGGAAGAGAAACATGTGCATCGACATTGCCTACCGCAACAGCAACACCAGGGTTTAAGCCGATCATTTCAGCCATTTCCTCAGTTAATTCACCTGCTTTTGTACCTAACGGATATATGTCTCTTGAAAGTTTTTCATCTACTACATCTTCAAGCCTTTCATCTAATGCCTTAAAAAATTCCTTTGAAGGGTATCCTTTTCTTTTGTGCCAAATCGCTTTATAACCTGCAGTACAGCTATTTCTCCTTTCATTGCCAGTAAGCTTCAATATCACCCAATCAGTCGCTTCTATGAATTTATCTGCTTCTTCATAGATATCTGGAGCCTCATTTAAAATCTGCCATATCTTCGGTATCAGCCATTCGGAGGAAATCTTCCCACCGTATCTTGCTAAGAAATCCTCTCCTCTTTCAGATGCAATCTTATTTAACATGTTTGCCTCAGGCTGTGCTGCATGATGCTTCCATAGTTTGACATACGCATGGGGATTTGATTTATATTCTGGTAAATCGCACAAAGGCGTACCGTATTTTTTTATGGGAAGCATCGTACATGCCGTAAAATCTATGCCAATCCCAACAACATCATCTTTATTTATACCAGACTTTATTATCACATCTGGAATTATCTTTTTTAGAACTTCAATATAATCATCCGGATGCTCTAATGCCCAATCCTGCGGCAACACTGTCCCGTCTGGAAGTCTCTCATCCATTACACCGTGTGGATAGTTCATCGTTGAAGAAGCTACTTCCTCTGCTGTATCAAGGTTTAAAAGCAATGCCCTTGCAGATTCTGTACCATAATCAATACCTATTGAAAATTTTGCCATGTCATCAACCCCTTTACACTTCAACATACTCAATATCTAATAACTCGCATAAAAGCTTCCATCTTTTAGTAGCATCACCTAATGTCAAGCACTGATGATGTGTACCACCATTTTTAAGCCAACCATTAAGGCATTCTCTAACTCCATTTTCAGGTTTAAAATGGAAATAAGGCATCTCAATATTCTTTGCTTCTTCTGTATCTAAAATTTCTCCCTTTGAAACAACAAGTCTATATTTTTCGCCTTCTAAAGACACTAATGATGCCAGTGTCGCAATGCCTGGTTGAGCCATAAACACAACTGTCGGTGGATTATCAAGCTTTCCTATCCCAAGCTCTCGATCGACTAATTTTATAGGTCTATCCTTCCTGGCTATCTTCCAATTGCCCTCTCCCATGTGGCTCATCAAAATTGAATCTCTCTTAAAATCCATCGCATACATCTCAGTAAAATGTGCATCGCCTATCAAAACATGACCCGCTGCCACCAGGCTTGCCGTAACTACATCACCTTCTGCCGCATAGCCATATCCTTCTGCCATCAAGTTTGATGCCGCCATCATGTGTATCTGCTTAAACCTTCCATCACCTTTAAACACATCAAAATGGGCACTAAAGCCAGCGTATCCTTTCTCCTCAAGCAATTTCTTAAATCCTATTTGAAGCCTTGCAGCATATCTGTGGCTCTCCTCACTTAATTTAGGATCTATATAAAAGTTCTTCTTGTTTTCCTCTATGACTTTGTCGATTTCTTCATCGGTAGCTTCTTCCATGTGTCTAAAAACTTGGCCAATGTACTCTTGATTTATTTGCGGCCCTAATTTTCTTGTGAAAGCTGCATCATCGCCCATTATGTCATACATACCATGCATCCTTCCAAATTGTGCTATCTTCATATTCCTCAAAGCTTTTACTGTCTTTACAGTTTTAGCCCAATCATTCACAAAATCTTTAAATGCATCAGAATGCCAATCCTCTGTTATAACAGGACAAGTTATGCCCATTCTCAGGATAATATTTGAAGTATCCTGTGCACCATGAACACCTTGATTGTACGTCAAGTCCCCCATATCCCAATCGTCTGTCACAGTGCTTTCTGGCTGTATATTTGCCAGCATAATTGGAAGCCTATTATTTCTTAAAGCATTCACAAGATTCGTAGCTGGCCCGTATGTCAGCATCACGATCATTATTCCGTCAAGATCTTTATCATTGAATTCTTTAACTATCCTTTCTATATCATTTCTGTTTTTTGCAGCGCCCGGGAAATAAAAATCCGCAATATCACCTAATCTATTTATAACCTGTTGTGCATACATCTCTTGCCTTTCGGTGATGCCTGGCAACATATCATCGTATAACTCCTGCATAATGCCTAGAAAGCCTATTCTTGGCTTTTCATCTTTGTACACAATAATCACTCCTTTGGATTTAAATAAGATTTTTGCTTAAATCTTTAAAAGCTAATTAAAGCTTAATTTCCAAGAAAATCGCATTTTAAAATCATTTAATAATATGCAATGATTTTCTATCGCTAAACAGCGCCACAACCAACAAAAATATAACACCTTCTATTAATTGTTGAGTCTGAGTTGTAAGACCTATCATATTTAATCCTGCAGATAATACTTTGTATGTCAGCACACCTGTAATGATGTTTGAAAAACGCGCCATCACACCTCCTGTAATTGGTAATCCACCTAAAACTAATGCTATTAAAATTTCTGTTTCAAACATGCTTCCACCTGATGCTGTTACAGACCCAACCTCAATAACATTTATGAATGCTGCAAATCCTGTAATCATTCCAGCTACTATATACATTAGCCATTTGATCTTATCAACATCTACTCCAGCAAATCTTGAACCAATTTCTCCAGCACCTATTGCTTTTAGATAGATTCCCAACTTAGTAAAGTGGAAAATCAAAAAAGCAATCAATAAAATTACCACTGTTGATATTAATTTAACTGTTACTGTATTATAATTCAAAATATCACTTACGGCATAAACAGGTGAATTAGTCGTCAAATATGCAATAAGCCCACGAAACAAAAACATTGTACATATTGTGACAATAAATGAAGGTATTTTACGCTTCACGTGAAAAAAACCATTTATTGCTCCAATAATTGCTCCGGCAATAATTGCACCTATAATTGCCAATAAAATATTAAAACCAGATAGATAAGAAAATACTATCGATGCAATTCCAAGTATAGATCCTTGTGAAAAATCTAAACATCCCATTGTCATGATAAAAAATACTCCAATTGAAGCTATCATCAACACATATACTTCATCAAGTAATAATGTTATATTTAATGGACTTATAATTTTGCCACCTGTTAGCATAGTAAACATAGCCAGTACAACTATCAGCCCTATTACTGGTAATATACTTCTTGCAATTGGCTTTTCCAAATATCTTTGTATCTTGTTTTTTACACCATTTATCTCAACACTATTCTGCAAGTCAGTCATACATTTCACCCTCACTTAAATCATTTTCATTATTAAATCTTCTTCTGTCAGATTAATGTCTCTCATAAATTCACCATTGATTTTTCCGTTCTTCATTATTAAAATTCTGTCGCACATGCCTATTAATTCTAAAATTTCTTCAGAAATCAAAAGTATTGATTTTCCTTGGTTTTTCATCTCAGTCATCAGATCATAAATATCAGCTTTGACTTTAACATCAATACCTCTGGTCGGACTGTCTAATATAAATATTTCAGAATTTTTAGCAATCCACCTTGCCAAAGCGACCTTTTGCTTATTGCCGCCGGATAAGTCAGATACTAACTGATTTACATTTTCCATCTTTACACTTAGTACTTCTGCGTATTTATTAGCAAATTTACTAAGTTTACCATTAAATATTATGTTGTGCTCTTTTAAATCATCTAACGATGTAATGCAGATATTGTCTGAAATTGTATCATTAACTATAAGCGATTCATTATCCCTATCCTTTGAAACATATGCAATACCGTTTTTTATGGCAACTTCAATAGAGTTAATTTTAACTTCATTTCTAAGAATAACATCGCCTAATCTATTAAATGATGCTCCAAAAATTGCTTTACCTACCTCATGCATTCCACATTCGCTAAGTCCACCAATTCCAAGTATTTCTCCTTTGTGTAATTCAAAGCTGATATTATCAAACTGTCCTGGCACAGTTACATTGCTTAATTTTAAAACTGTTTCTTTAAATATCGGTTTTTCATAATCTGTACGATAATAATGTCCACTTAATTCTCTTCCCACCATTAACCTTTTTATATCATCTTCCGTTACCGAATCACTATCTACTGTATCAACTACTACACCATCACGCATTACAGTAATGCGATCTGTCCATTTGATTAATTCATCTAAATCGTGAGTAATGAAAATAACAGTATTTCCTTCTTCTTTTATTCGTGTCATCTGTTTATATAACAGTTCACGGCCGCTTTGACTTAAAGCAGTAGTTGTTTCATCCACAATAAAAACTTTTGGTCCAATATATATTGCTTTAATTATTTCGATAAGTTTTCGCTCTTCAAAATTATATTTATCGATTAAATCTGTCGCATTTATGTTGCTACATTCGTATCTTTCCAATAACTCTTGTGCTTCTTTATTCATGGAAGCAATATTTTTAATACCATGTTTTATAAATTTTTCTTCATTACCTAAAAAAATATTTTCTGCTACAGTTAAGCCTAATATCGTACCGGCCTCTTGAACGATTATTGAGATGCCATTTCTATTTGCTTCAACAAGCGATCTTACCTTAATTTCCCTATCTTCCAAGAAAATTTTTCCGCTACTTATCTCATAAATACCTGATATCATAGAAACTAACGTAGATTTTCCCGAACCGTTTTCTCCAATTAAACCATGTATCTCTCCTCTTTTAAATGATAAAGTAGCATCTTTCACCACATGATTACTGCCAAAATATTTGTTTAGTTTTTCCACTCTTAAAATTTCTTCTTTCAATATCTTTCACCTCACTTGACGACAATACCTCTAACTGGTTTTGTAGTAATCGTAACTATCAACAACAAAGCTATTCCTGTAACAACGTTTTGAATTGTAGTAGGAGCTCCAATAGCGACAAATCCGTTAAAAATTAGTGAAATTATGAATTCACCAATGATTATAGCTATTACAGGCGTTCCGTATTTTCTAAATGACATTCCAAAAAAAGTTCCCATTAAAGGTGTAAAATTCATGCTCATTGATGACATACCAGATGCAGCAGTCATAGATGTCCCATAGCTGATATTTAAAATGCTCATAATACCAACTAAGAAACCGCATAGTATATATGATAATACTTTAAATTTATTTACATCAACACCCATATTTTTAGCTAAATATTCATTGCTACCTATTGCATACATATAAGTTCCCATTTTCGTATATTTAATAACTAAACTCACAAATACAAAAGCACATATTGCTAAAATTACATTATATGGGTATGTCCCAAAAGCACGATAATTAGGGCCTAAAATTTGCTCTTGACCTTGTGTTGCAAAAACACTCAAACTTTCATATATTAGTGAAAGTCCAACAGTAACAATCATTGAAGGTATATGAAAATTTATATAGACAATACCATTTAATAATCCTATCAATGTTCCACTAACAATAGGTGCTAAAATTAACCCTAAATATCCATAATGTTGAGAAAAATAGCATGCTAATATTGATGATAAAACAAGATTAGCACCAATACTAAAATCCCATAGTCCCATGGCAACGATAAAATACAGGCCACATCCACCAACCGCATAAATTAAACTTGACTGAAAATATGATAAAAGTCTTCCCGGAGTCCCAAAATTATGCGGTGAAATCACTTTAAAAATAAACCAAAAGATTACTGTAAGTAATATTAACAATAAAATACCAAAATATTTTTTAAAGTATACATCAATACTTTTTCTTTTGACAAAATCC
The DNA here is from genome assembly GCF_002102475.1 of Thermoanaerobacterium sp. PSU-2. Classification (NCBI taxonomy): domain Bacteria; kingdom Bacillati; phylum Bacillota; class Clostridia; order Thermoanaerobacterales; family Thermoanaerobacteraceae; genus Thermoanaerobacterium; species Thermoanaerobacterium sp. PSU-2. The sequence continues at coordinate 53,819 of NZ_MSQD01000004.1, forward strand.
GTACTACTACTCATCATTATCACCCGCCTAATTTGTATTTTGCCGTCAGCCGCTATGACTGACGGCTTTTTAAAATTTAACCAAGCTTATATTTATGAGCTTTATTGACTGCCATGACGCTTCTTAACATCGTCTATGGACAAGTTCAATGCTTGTTCAGCTAATTGCTGGAATGAATCATTTGCCATTGCTTTTATTTCTTCTGTATTGTAAGGCAAACTATCTACAAAATATTTCTGATAATCGTTGTATTCGGCTGGAGATGAAACATATATATACGGGAACTTTATCTCATAAAAACTATTTTCAGGTTTTACATATTTGCCCTTTATTGCGTTGTAAACCATCATGAAAGCGTATAATGGATCCGCAAAGTGACCACCTGATTCAGCAGTCATTGCACCGCTCTGTAACTCTTGTCCTAAATCAGGCAAAAAGTCTGTAGAAACAACACCTATTTTACCAGTCTTTCCAGCGTTCTTAATAGCATTTAATGCACCAACTAAAGGATCTCCTCCACCACCAGCAACGATCAACGCATCCATCTTTGGATATGAGTTCATCAATGAAGTAGCTGCAGACGCACCACCATCAGCGGTTGTACCAGCGTATACAGGCTGTGTCATGAAAACTTTATCATTTGGATGATTTTGATTCCATTGATCAACAGCCTTTTTGTAACCTTCCCATCTTAGGAGGAATGTAGCATCTCCTGGATTCCACCCTATTAAACCTATAAACCTCTTGCCTTTGTTTATCAAGATATTTACAAGATTATATCCATTTACAACTTCATCTTCATGAACTGCACCAACATAGTATTTAGATTTCTGAGCTTGTTCATATATTTGTGGGCTTCTATCTTTGCTGATTATACGGAAAAACTGTGCAAGATACACATGATATTGATCAGCAGTTTGAATCGCTGATGCCATTTCTGAGTCAGCAGAGTTGCAAATTATTATTCCCTGGCATCCAGCAGCAGCTAACGTTTTAACACTGGCTGTAACCTTTTCAGAAACATGCCCTTGATCTACATACATCAATTCTACGCCAAGTGCATTTGCCGCATAATCAAGCATTTTTTTAACTTGACTACCAAGAACGTCTGTTGAGCTCCAAATAGATACACCGATTTTAATTTTCTGATTATTTGAGTTTGAATTTTGAGTTGTTGAATTGCTGCTATTAGTGCTATTATTCTGTGCTGTCTTGTTTGAACTACTATTGCCACATGCGCTTAATGAAAACAACATTGCGAGAACTAAAATTGAGGCAATAATTTTTTTCATTTTTTTCACTGATAAACTCTCCTTTCATTTATTTTTTGTTTAATTGATTGTATAATTATATGAGGTATTAATTTATTTCAAAGGATTTTTCCACTCCAATGCCTAAAACATATTTAGTTTGTCCTTTAACTATAATGGAAAAATCCTTATGAAACCAAATTATAAAATAAATTACTTAAATCATTTTTACTCATTGCTAACTTCTACCCCTACAATCGCCATCTTAGGCATTGTCACGACTATCTTATTTTCAGCAAATTTAATACCGTCAAATTCTTTTGGTACAACTTTATTAGGATTATCAAAAGTATTATGTGCATTCATTTCATCAGAAGTTAAAATTGTACCTGTTGCTTTGCTTACTTTTGCTCCTCTAAATTCACATTCCACTGTTACCGATTCTTCAGGATTTAGATTGCACAGAGAAATATGAATTCTTCCGCTATCATCAGAAGAAACAGTAGCTGTTACTTGAGGAATACTTTCTTTCGAATTTACATTATATTCAGGCGTATCAATATTAAAATCTAATAATTCTGCATCATGATGAACTTTGTACATGTCAAATACATGATATGTCGGTGTAAGTACCATTTGGGCTCCATCAGTAAGAATTACTGCTTGTAAAACATTTATAGTCTGCGCAATATTAGCCATCTTAACTCTATCGCAATGTTTATTAAATATGTTAAAGTGAATACCTGCAACCAAAGCATCTCTCATTGTATTTTGTTGATACAAGAACCCAGGGTTTGTACCTGGTTCTACATCATACCATGTACCCCATTCATCTACAACTAATGCAACTCTTTTTTCAGAATCATATTTATCCATAATAGTGGAATGTTTTGTTATTAATTCATCCATGTATAACGCTTTCTTCATCGTGATAAACCATTCTTCTTCATCAAAATCTGTGGCTGATCCTTTTCTTTCCCATGTACCTGGTACTGTATAGTAATGCAAACTAAGACCATTCATCAGTCTTCCAGCTTCTCTCATCAAAACTTCTGTCCAATTATAATCGTCTGTATTGGGTCCACAAGCAATCTTAAATATCTTATTGCTGCCAAAATTCCTGACATATGTGGAATATCTTCTATATACATCAGCGTAATATTCTGGGCGCATATTACCACCGCAGCCCCAGCTTTCATTGCCAACGCCAAAGTATTTAAGCTTCCACGGTTCTTTTCTACCATTTGAGGCTCTCAAATTTGCCATTGGCGATTCTCCATCAAATGTCATGTACTCTATCCATTCTCTCATCTCTTGAACTGTGCCACTTCCAACATTGCCACAAATATATGGCTCTGCATTCAATAGACCACATAGTTCAAAGAATTCATGCGTACCAAAGTGATTGTTTTCGATTACACCACCCCAATGTACATTGATCATCTTGGGTCTTGATTCATAAGGTCCTATGCCATCTTTCCAGTGATATTCATCTGCAAAACATCCACCAGGCCATCTCAATACAGGTATCTTAATCTTCTTTAATGCTTCAACAACGTCTTTCCGAATCCCATCTATATTAGGTATCTCTGAATCTTTTCCAACCCAAAAACCACCATAAATACATCTTCCTAAATGCTCTGCAAAATGGCCGTAGATATTTTTACTGATCTTGCCTTTTTTGTTATCTGCATTGATAACGATTTTAGCTAACATATAAATGCTCCTTTATATTAAAATTCATTTACTATCTATAGATACTACTTATATATACATTTAAGATGATATTTTAAATTTATACGTACATCTTATATTAATATATATTCTACATGTTTTTTAAAATTCCTCCTTCCATTTTAAAATTTTTTAAAAAAATTTTTTATGCTAACTTTTTCCCTTGAATTATCAGTAACTGTGAGGCAATTCATCTTACGTGCTTATAAATTATATATGTTTTTATCATTGTACGTACATCTTGTTATAATATATTCGACGTCATTTTTAAAATTCCTTCTTTGATTTAAAAAATTTTTTAAAGAATTTTGTTCGATTCAAACACCCTTTTAAGAGATAAAATCACACATAAAAAAAAACGCCCTCACATCTGTGAAGGCTGTATAATATGCAAGCTAATTATATTTTACTCGCTAAACCCATTGTTTTTTGCTAATTCTTTATACCAATATCCACTTTTTTTGATAGTCCTCTTTTGTGTGGTTATATCGACTGAAACAAGTCCATAGCGATTTTTGTACGCGTTTAGGAATGACCAGTTGTCCATGAAAGACCAAAGGTGATATCCTTTTGCATTGCATCCTTCTTCAATCGCCTTATGAAGCCATTTTAAATGACCTTTGATAAAATCTATTCTATAATCATCTTGGATTATACCGTCTTTTATGAAGCGTTCTTCTCCTTCTACACCCATGCCGTTTTCTGAAATATACGATTCAATATTCCCATAGTTGTCCCTTACATTTATCAAGATATCGTATATTCCCTTTTCGTATATCTCCCATCCTCTATACGGATTCATTCTCCTTCCTGGCATTACATACTCATCAAAAAACCAATCAGGTGTAAATACACCATAAGGATTTGGCATGTTTTCTTTTGCTTTTACTCTTCTCGGTTGATAATAATTGATTCCAAGGTAGTCAACTGTATTATTTTTTATGAGCTCAAGATCTTCCTCGGTATACACTGGCAAGTGGTTGTAGCTTTTTAAAAGTTCTACAAGTTTATCTGGATATTCTCCTTTTACACATGGGTCTAAAAAGCTTCTGTTGAAAAGAAGATCAGCTATCTCTGCTGCCTTAAGATCTGCAGGATGATTGCTGCGAGGATATGATGGAGTTAAGTTTAGTACAATCCCGATTTTTCCATCTTTTATGTCTAACTTTTTAAACTCGTTTATCGCCATTGCGCTTGCCAAAACTGTATTGAAACATACCTGTATAGCTTTCTTAAAATCCACGATATCAGGATAATGAAAGTTATAAAGGTATCCTCCCTCTGCTGGAACTATAGGTTCATTAAAGGTAATCCATCTTTTTACTCTGTCTCCAAAAAGCTCAAAACATGTCTTAGCATAGTTTTTATAATTCTCCAAAACTTGACGGCTTTCAAATCCTCCAATGTGCTGCATTTCTATCGGCATATCGAAGTGAAATAAAGTAGCTATAGGCATAATATCATTTTCTAAAAGCTCATTTATGACGTTATTGTAGAAATCTACCGCCTTTTTGTTTACTTCTCCTACTCCACCAGGAATCAGTCTTGACCATGATATAGAGAATCTAAATGAATTGTGTCCTATTTCTTTCATCAATTTTATGTCATCTTTATATCTGTGGTAAAAATCAGACGTCACTTCGGGTCCTACACCGTTAAAAAAGCGATTCGGCACTTGCTTGTACCAATAATCCCATACATTCATTCCTTTCCCGTCTTCACTCGCAGCACCTTCTATCTGTGTTGCAGATGTGGCAGAACCCCACCAAAAACCTTCTGGAAATTTATACTCTTTTGCCATTTTTCTTTCCTCCTCTTGCTTTGTTAGTCACATAGTTTGTAATAAGTTTTTCCCCACCTAATGATATTAGAAAATAACCTATGGAAAATACTATCACTAAGGGGCCAAAGAATTCTTCTAATACAATACATATTGCCAGTGCATGCGTCGCATAAACTATCAAATCGTAATAATTCAATTCTTTTTGTTTCTTTATAAGTGCCACAACATAAAAGACAAGTGATAGTACAAGTGACGACGCTATCAAACCAATGTATAGAAATATTAGTGAAGATGCAATATTTTTTATTGATAGTTTTAAATAGCTATTTAAAAATACTAAAAAATTGCCTGTAAATAGTGATATTATAAGTTTAATAAGCGTTAAATAGATAACACCAAAAATCGTCAAGATAAGGTCAAATCTGAGAAGTTTTACTATAGATTCGCCTTTTAATCTTTTGTAATTTTGAGGCATAAAAAGGCTTATTTTTAGTTCTTCCAAAACACCCATAAATTTTATCTCCTTACACCTTTTAAAATGTTTAAAGCAATTAGACGATTACGACTGTAACCGCCTAATTGCAATTATATCAGCCTTTTTGGCTTTCAACAGCCATTGCTTGCTCTTGCTCAAGGTACTGTCTATCTACGACTCTTAAGAATGGCAAGTATATGAAGAACGAAATCACTAATTCGATTATTTGCCATACAGCACCGCTAAAACCTGATACTAAAAGTCCTCCGATGATAGGTGGTGTAGTCCATGGTATTACGACACCTGTTGGATGCCCAACAAGACCTATTGACATGACGATGTAAGTCAAAGTAGCTAAGATCATCGGCGTCAATATGAATGGTATTACCATTATTGGGTTTAAAACAATTGGAAGTCCGAATATTACAGGTTCATTGATATTGAATAAACCAGGAACTATAGCAAGTTTTCCAACTGTTTTTACCTGTCTTGATTTTGAGAAGAAAAGCATAGCAAGTACAAGACCTAATGTGCTTCCTGAGCCACCTACCAGCATGTACATATCGTGGAACTGCTGTGTTATGATGTGTGGAACTGGATGACCAGCTTGGAATGCCTGTAAGTTCTCTGCTGCAAGTGCCAACCATATTGGTCCCATAACAGATCCGACTACGTTTGCGCCATGTATACCAAACGACCAGAAAAGTCCTTCGAAGAAGTTTGCAATCAACGTAGCAGGCAGTGTATCGCCAAGTCTTGTCAAAGGTATCTGCAACACTGTGTAAATAAATTGATGTATTGTACCGTAAGATGTCATAGCAAACAGCATTCTTATAACATCGATGATGATAGCAACTATAGCCGCAGGAATCAACGCAGAGAAAGCCTTTTCAACTGCAGGTGGAACACCTTTTGGCATCTTAATTACCCAGCCTCTTTTTATAACAAATCTTACGATTTCAACTGACAGTATTGCCGTTAAAATGCCTACAAACAGACCTTTTGAGCCCATCCAGTCAACTGGTATGCCACCGCTTACTTGAATTGCTTTTTTGGCTCCTTCAGGTGTATAATTAACTATAAACGGTGTAAATATCAAAAATGCAACCAGTGCAGTTGCAGCCGTGTTTAAACCATCAATCTTGTAATGCCCTGCGAGGCTGTATGCAATGCCAAATACTACAAATATACTCATTATTGACATTGTAGCCTCAAAGGGCCTCATAAAGAATGTATTCCAGTTTGGTCCGAAAGCCTTTGCCATAAAATCAGAGTATCCAGGTATCGGCAAAAACGCCAGCAACAAGAAAACAGCACCTATTGTAATGAGTGGAACAGCAAGCATAAAGCCATCACGAATTGATGTCAAGTACCTATTTTCAGAGATTTTGCCCGCTATAGGCATCAATTTTTCCTCAAGCGAATCTGTAAACTTACTCATTTTATAACACTCCTTATCTTAAATTTGGATTTTTGGTTTTAAAACTTATAAATGAGAACTATTTATTAGCCATGCTTAAAGCTTGGTCTAACACTTTTTCCCCATCCATCATGCCGTAGACAACTGGATTTATCACATCTACAGGCACACCTTTTTCACTGCATATTTTCTTTGCTTTTGGCAAAATGAATTTTACCTGCGGACCTAAAAGAACCACATCCGCTTCTTCTACGTATTTTTCCATCTGTGCCTCAGGGTATGCATCGACAGCAACCTCTATGCCTCTTGCTTTTGCTGCTTCTTCAATTCTTCCAATCAACATGCTTGTGGATGAACCTGAAGAGCAAAATAGAATAATCTTAAGCATTAACGTTTTCCCTCCTTTCAAAAAGCTTTGTTTGTAAAAGCAATTTTGCGTTTTATCTTCAAGGATTTCCCTACTACATATCAAGACAAGAACTATTAAAACATCTTAAAAAGAGGGAAATCCCTTGAAAGCAAAAGTATTCAATCCAAAAACATCGGTATCACCCCTTAATCCTGTGGAAAATATCCTTCCTCTTCAGGAGATCCTATAGGCTGTCCTTGAGCCAACTTTACTGCAAACTTTGATATCTTTCTCAATGAATCGTTTAGTCCTATACCGCCTCTGTTGGGAGTCTCTATGATGTATATCTTTTTTTTGAACAATTCTGTACCTGTGTTGTCTTTCGACATGGCCGCAAATGCAGGAATATTTAATTTCTCTATGACGGCTTCTGTCAAATATCCACAGCAATCACCGTATCTTTTGTAGTTTAATGCAGGGCCACATATGACAACATCTGGATTAAACGCCTTTATCATGCTTAATAATTTTTCAATAGCTTCATCCTTATTTTCAAGAAAATAGTTATCACCACATATTACAGTGCCAATTATGTCACCGCCGTTTCTCATCATGGTGTTTTTCAAAAGCATCCCCAATCCTATAGCACCAAACTGAGATTGAGGTTCCATATTCATTTTTTCATCTGTTCCGTATCCTGCTTGAACTTGATTTAAAAATTGTACCGCTTTAATCATTTTATCCTCCTATTTAGTGTTTGATTTTTATTTTGTCACGCATGTATGAAGAACTGGCTCCAACATCTTTCTAAGCTCAATAATCTCTGATATGAGATTTTTCTCTGATATAGCAGTCATAAGATGATCTTGTGAATGCACGAACAATATAGAAAAATCTAATTTTTCGCCCGATGCTTCTTTTTGCAACATGCCGGTCTGCACATTGTGTGCCTTCTCGATAGCCTCATTAGCCTGAGACATAAGTTTTTCAGCTTCTTCAAATTCGCCGTCATACGCCTTTCTAAGCGCTTCATGTGCATATGCCCTTGCTTCACCTGATTGTATAATGATTTCCATAACTATTTGCTGCAAATCCATATTATTTTCCTCCTTGAATTGGTTTTATCTATTTTGGGGTTCACTAAATAATATATGCAAAAACCATGCCAAAACACTAAACTGCGTAAAAAAGCCGCAATTTATGCCGTCCATGCGCTTTAAAGCGAGTAGTGTTTCTTAGTGTTTAATAAAAATCTGCATATTGTTTTATTGTTTTTTATTAGTGTTTTAATGTTTAAATAGTGTTTAATCCAATAAATCACTATTGAAAAACTTATTGCGAAATATATAATAAAATATAGGTAGAGAAAGTTATTTGTGGTAAAGGGGATCTTTAAGTTGAAAAGAAAAGAATTAATTTTAAAAAAGTTGATAGAGCTAAATAGAGGAAACGGCGTAGATGCCATGACGTTAGCAAATGAGCTAAATATGTCGCGAGCAAACGTTAGTCATGAGTTAAATCTTTTGTGCAAGGAAGGAAAAGTCGTAAAGTCAGATGGCAGGCCAGTGATGTTTTCACCTGTGTTTGAAAACACAAAAAGCAATTCCAGTGACAGCAAATTGTATGAACTGGACATGCTTATTAAAAACAATATAAGCCTAAAACAAGCTGGTGAACAGGCAAAAGCCGCTATTTTATATCCTCCTAAAGGAATACACTGCTTAATATTAGGTGAAACAGGTGTAGGAAAATCCACTTTTGCGCGAATAATGCACAAGTATGCCATAGATATGGGGGTAAAAAAGCCTGACGCTCCATTTATAGCATTTAACTGTGCAGATTACAGCAACAATCCTCAGCTTTTGACAGCGCAACTATTTGGGGTTAAAAAAGGCGCTTACACAGGCGCTGATACAGATAAAGAAGGGTTAATCGAGAAGGCAAATGGAGGAATCTTATTCCTTGATGAAGTCCATCGCTTACCGCCTGAAGGACAGGAGATCTTATTCACTTTCCTCGATACTGGATATTTTAGAAGAGTCGGCGATGTAGAAAACAGGACATCTGATGTGCTAATCATATCAGCTACAACTGAGGATCCTTCTTCATCCCTTTTAAATACATTTACCAGAAGAATACCGATGATAATTAAAATACCGCCACTTAGAGAAAGGACTTTAGAAGAAAGGTTTTACCTTTTAAAAAGATTTTTTAAACATGAAAGCATAAAGCTAAACAGAGATATATTCGTGTCCCTTAATTCCATGAGGGCGTTTTGTTCATATGACTGTCCAAACAACATCGGTCAATTAGAAAGTGATGTCAAGCTTATATGCGCAAAGGTCTATTCAGAATTTTTGACTAACAAGAAAAGCGACATAAGGATCTGCAGCAGAGACTTGCCTGATTATATAAAGAAAGGATTATACACAGATAAACAGCATAGGATGCTTTGGAATGAAGTCATAGGTGACGATATAGAATTCTTTAAGTTTTCTCCTACAAATGAAATAGAGGAAATTCCAACTGCATCTAACGATAACAGCATTTACGAGATAATAAACGACAGACTAAGGCAGCTTAAAGCAAAAGGTATATCTGATATAGACATTGAATCAATCTTGGAGAAAGACATAGCAAAGTACTTCCACAAGCAGATATACGGTATAACTGAGGAGAAAAACAAGCAGAATTTGATTCATATCTTAGGAGAAGACATAATAAGCATCACAGATAGGATCGCAGAACTTGTATCCGAACTACTTGGGAAAGATCTCAGCCAAAACAGCTATACTGCACTGGCTTTGCACTTAAACACGCTTATTGAAAGGGTCAACAAAAATAAACCTATTGTAAATCCTCAACTGTCAAAAATAAAGCAATTGTACCCAAGAGAATTTGAAGTTGCTATTGAAGCTAAAAAAATCATTGAGAGATATTTGAATGTTTCGATTCCAGAAGATGAAGCTGGATTTATCGCAATATTTCTCATGTCCGACAAGGAATACATCAATAAGCAAAGCGAAAAAGTCAAGGTGATAATAATTGCCCATGGCAATTCTACTGCTACGTCCATGGCAGATGTGGCTAATAAATTGTTGGGTGAAAATTATGCAATAGGTTTAGACGCCCATCTTGACAAAAGTCCTCTTGAAGTCTTAGAAACTTTAAAAGATTATGTGCGAAATGATATGAATCAGGCGGGATACCTTCTCTTAGTAGACATGGGCTCCCTTACAACGTTTGGCGAAACGATTGAAAGAGAGTTTAACGTGCCAGTAAAAGTTATACCGCTTATTTCAACACTCCACGTCATTGAAGCTACCAGAAAAGCGCTATTAGGCATGCCTCTTAACAATATTTACATGAGCGTACAGTCCATAAATTCTTATATGGAGAACAACATGGATTTCGCCCCACCAATAAGCGACAAAAAGAAAATCGCAATTATAACAGCATGTCTCACTGGTGAAGGCGCCTCTGTTGCGATTAAAAGCTTCTTGAAAAACAACTTAAAGTACGACAAAGATTTATTTGAGATAATACCAATTGACAGCCTTGATAAGCACATGACAATGAAAAAAATAAATGAAATCCAGGAAAACATGGAAATAGCTTTTATCGTATCGTCTTTCCCATTGGACACCAATATTAAACAGTACAGCATGAATGATGTCTTAAGCTTGAAAGTCATGAAAGAATTGCAGGAGATAGTAGATATTAAGACAACCCTCATCAAGATGGGCAATGTATTGAAAGAAAACATTCATAACATTGATGGAGAGGAACTCTACATCGACATACAAAACACTATAATGAAACTTTGCGACACGCTGTCGATTTGCTTTGATGATGACATGCTACTTGGCATAATACTTCACTTTGCTTTTATGGTAAGCAGAATCAAAAAAGGAGAAAAAAGCATTGAGTATATAGGAAAAGAAGAATATATTAAAAGCAACAAATCATTGTACAACGCAGTAAAGAAAGCATTGACACATTTAAACACAAAATATTCTATAATAATACCAGATGATGAAATATGCTATATAATGAGGTTTTTCCAAGAAAAAGATGCTCTTTTCAATATGATATGAAAAATCCCCTGTGCATTATATACATAGGGGATTGTTTATATCATATTGATGTTAATTTCTTCTAAAAACTCATTATAGATAAAAATATCACAACCTTTATGCCATCGTTTTAATCTTCAGTGCTTATTGTACATATTGTTTATAATTTGTAAAAATTCTTTAACTGTTACAATGCGTATTCCTTTATATTCTTTTATTTCTAACAAATCTTTATCTCCGGATATTATATAATTGCAATCACCATCAATTGCACAGTTAATGAACTTATCATCATCTTTATCCCGAGATATCGCTACATTGCTTGTAACATGCACAAATTCTGCAAGATTTTCAATAAAATAAAACATTTTTTCTTTGATTTCTTTACGAAAATGAAATTTTTTATATTCCACAACTTTTCTATATTCATAGTATATATTCTCAGATATTACCCACGTGAATTTGTGCATTGCACAGTTTTCAAAAAGTTCTTCCATGATGGGACTACTAAACAATATTGATACAAATACATTAGTGTCAATTACAGCTCTAATCATTTGTATACCTTATTTCTTTTACCAAATCAGAAATATTTTCTTCTGAATAACCGTATCCTTCTAATACCTTTTTAGTTTCCTTCGTTGTTTCAAACATATCTCTTACAATCTTTAACCTCTTTTGTATTAGATACTCTACAAAATCTAAAACTTCTTTCTGTTCATCTTTAGGCATTGCTTTTACTTTCTCATATATTATATTATCTAATCTATCATTGATTGAGTTTGACATTTTTATCACCACCATTTATTATTCCTTCTTTAATTATATCATTTTTTAAAAATATAAAAAGGTATGTGTATAGCAAAAACATTGCAAAACACATACCTTTCCATCAATAGTTATATTTTTAAAATAGAATTTATAAGATTTATGATTTTTATATCTCCCGGCTCTTTTGAACATTTTAAAGTGTACTTTTCACCAGGTATCATGTTAAGAAAGTTGTCACTTAGAGAAACGTCGTTTTCTGTGTCGACAAACACTCCAAATGCAGGTACATCAGTTGAAAGAATTATGTCAGTTCCCTCGACATGGCACGTAATGTTAGGTTCTGTAAGTTTAAGGTTCCTAAATTTATCAAAAATATAGTAATTTTCATATATCTTTTCATCAACAATCATCCTTACGTATACGACGCTGTTTAATAGTTTCCAATTTTTCTCAACAGGAAGTGTACAATGGGATGCATCAACAGGTACCACATGAGGCACATGCTCTTCAGCAATCTGGCGCTCATCATAATGCGCTATTTTAACAACATCGTTGGCAATCAATCTTGTATTAAACTTTTTCTCCCACATCTTTTCGCCATCAAAGCTGTAGCACAATACTTCCACATATGCTTCTACATCCTGCTGCAAATCGCTTATACCGTAAATCGTTATTCCACCATCTTCCTCTGCGATATATGGCAAAACATTTGCAAAAAACCTGCCAGAATAATAGTAAAGAGCCTTTTTCCTTTTGTAGTAGTCTATGCAAGACCAGCTTGCTACTGGCCAACAATCATTAAACTGCCAATAAAGTGTTCCTGCCGTCTTAAATTTGCGGCTTCTCCAATGCTCCACTCCTTTTTTTATGGCTTCAGCTTGATTAAACTGTGTCAAATACACAAAACTTTTAAAGTCTTTTGGAAAACCCAACTCACTTATCATATACCTTATGAGCCTTTCCATGCCACCTATCTGCTTATTATGTGATACAACAACAGGGCTTAAGATATTCCTGTCTTCTTCGTTTGTATACGACAATACCGTCTTCCAATCAGGCATTGACTGGAAGCCAAACTCGCTTACAAATCTGCTTTTATCAGCTAAATAGGCTTTGACATCAATCCATCCACTCCATACATTCCACTGATGCCTGTCACCTTCTGATTCACTGTTGGGATCTACTCCACCGTATGGGCTTGATACCCAATAGGGTCTTGATGGATCATACTTTTCGCAAATCTGTGGCAATATTTCTTTGTATATGTAATTTCCTAGATACTTCGGATCACCATTTCCCCACCAAGAGTAGAAACCAGTGTTGTTTTCATTGTTGCCGCACCACAATACGATGGATGGATGGTTCCTAAGCCTTAAAAGTACATCCTCTGCTTCTTCTGCAGCCATCTGCTGAAACCAATCAAATTGATCCGGATATTGAGCACAAGCGTACATAAAATCCTGCCAAACCATTATACCCATTTTATCACACGCATCATAGAAAGCCTCATCCTCGTAAATGCCGCCACCCCAGACTCTTAGCATGTTCATATTAGCATCTTTAGCAAGCTTTATAAATGTATAGTAATCTTCTTTGGTTATTCGGGGCAAAAAGCTATCTGCAGGTATCCAATCAGCCCCTTTTGCAAAAATCTTTATTCCGTTTATTTCAAAGATAAAACTTTCGCCAATATCATCTTTCTCACGAAGAAGTTCTACAACCCTTATACCTGATCTGAAATTTAACTCATCAACAACCACATCTGCCATTGTAAGCTTTATGCAAATGTCGTAAAGGTTTTGCGGTCCTACACCATTTGGATACCATAGCTTTGGTTCATCTATCTTAAACGCCGCATCAATTTCACCGTATGTAATTGGAACAACCTTTCTACCGCATACTTCTCCATCATATGAAATAGTGACTTCCGCCTTTAAGTCAAAATCAGCAAAATACGATATAGAGGCAGAAACCCTTACATATGCTGCGCCATCTCTCAACTTTTCTGTGTAAAAGAACGGTTTTTCAATTGCTGCATCTTTTATGATAGATATATATGCATCCTTCCACAGCCCAACTTGAATCAATCTCGGGCCCCAATCCCATCCAAATGAATACTGCGCTTTTCTAATGTATGGTCTTGCCGATTCAAACGATGATTCCAGCTTCAGAGGGCTGTCTTTTTCAATGCTTCTTATCGCCTTTGTTATAGATTGAAAATACACTTCTAAAACATTGTTTTTCTCTTTTATCAAATCTGTCACATCATATTCATAGGAAATAAACATGTTTTCAGCAGTACCTAAATAATCTCCGTTAAAGTAAATGTCCGCCAACGTGTCGATGCCTTCAAACACCAACTTGATTTCGTCAAATTCATCAGGAAATTCAAAATCGAATTCTTTTCTGTAAATCCACTCTTTATCCTCTAACTTGTGACATTCAATTTCATTCATGCGATAAAACGGATCGCTAATCTTGTTTTGAGTCATTAAATCAAGCTGAACGCATCCAGGAACCTTACCTTCAAGCCAGTCATATGAAGTCGCTTCTCTAAATTGCCATGTGCCATTTAATGAAATGCGATTTTCCATGTGTCTCCTCCTTTCCCATCAAAATTTATCGTATTTGTTATTTGTACATATTATTCATGATTTATATATTATTTTATAGCTCAACAGCTTTTCCTAGCTGGTTTGATTTAAACGCAGCTTCTATTATTGAATAAACCTTTTTTACTTCATCTGGTTTTACTATAAGCTCCGCTTTTCCTTCGATCGTATCTCGGACATTTGCATAAAACTCTATCCATTCCGAGTTTACAACTGGAAGTTCAAAATGATCTTTTACTTCTTCTGGCCTCGGTGCAAATGTGCGAGTCGGCCCTGCTGTTGTCTCTACTATTTCCGCATCAAATTTGTCAGCAAGCTTATTTAGCTTGACAATTTCACCATGTCCTTCAAAATCATCTACTACCAATGTTCCTTTATCTCCGCCCACAAACCATCTTGGCAATGGCTTTAGACAAAATGTTCCAACTTCTATCTGTGCAGATAAACCATTTTCAAATTTCATCAACAGTTTAAAATAGTCATCTACATCTTTATTTAATACGCTAAATAGTTCAGCGTATACTCTAACTACTTTATTTGGAATCATATATAGAATCTGGTCTATAAGGTGGACGCCCCAATCTAAAAGCATACCACCACCGCACTCTTTTTTATTCCTCCAACCGTAAATCAATCCACCTGCACCGTGTACCCTGCTTTCGATTGTATAGACATCACCAATTATACCTAATTCTATAGCTTTTTTCACTTTGTTAAAGTCTTTATCCCATCTGCGGTTTTGATGTACTGTAAACACTACATTATTCTTTTCTGCAGCCTCTATTATTTCATCTATTTCCCTCATCGACATTGCAACAGGCTTTTCAACTATGACATTCTTTCCAGCATTTGCTGACGCCACTGCAAGATCCTTATGCACATCGTTGGGAGTTGCGATTAATACGGTATTTATTTCCTCATCACTTAAAAATTCATCCAACTTATCATATCCTCTAAGCCCAGCTTCTTTTGCTACATCAACTTGATATGCATCAATATCGTACGCCGCTACTACATCTACACCTTTAACTTTTGGGGCGTTTTTATGATGCCACATTCCCATTCCACCATAGCCTATTATTCCAAGTTTAATTGGCATCTTTCTACCTCCTACGTGATTAAATAAAAACATTTTATAGACAAGTAGATTAAGCTACTTGCCTATTTGAAGTATTTATATGAATTGTTTCAAATGATCATATCCTAACTTCAATCCTTCTTTTACTTTCTCCTCACTGCCTTCATACAGTGGGTCTTCATGTTCAACGCTTATAACTCCATCGTATCCTACATCTTTTAAGGCTTTTATAAACTTGTTCCAATCAACTTGACCAAGGCCAGGCATCCTAAATCTCCAATAGCCTGTTTCGCCTTTTTTATGAAATTGCCTGTTAAATACGCCATACCATTCAAGCTTATCCTTGAAAATTTCAGCGTCTTTCGCATGAACATGAAATATCCTGTCCTTAAATGCCGGAACAACTTTTACATAATCTATAAGCTGAAATAAAAGGTGGGACGGATCCAAATTAAGTCCAAAATTCATAGATGGTATCCTTCTAAACATCTCTTCCCAAAGCTCAGGAGTAAATGATATTGTGCCGGGAAGACCTTCTCTCTGCCAACCTTCCATCGGGCAATTTTCAATTATTACTTTTACGCCTTTACTTTCTGCATAGCTTACTATATCGCCAAAAATTTTTTCAAATTCGTCAAAGTTTTCTTTTAAGTTTTTCTCAGGATTTCTCCCTATAAAAGTTCCAACCATAGATGTACCCAGCATTGCTGCAGCATCAATGCACTTTTTAGTGTGATTGTTTATAAATGCCCTCTTTTCAGGATCAGGGTGCAAATTATTGTCATAGTATGCCAAAGACGATATAGAAAGGCCCAAATCCCTCATGTATTCTTTTATTTTTTGAGCTTCTTCTTCTGTCAACGTTTCTACATCTATGTCACAACTGGAATAGTCTCTGTCGTTTAGCTGTGGCCAGCAAGCGATTTCTAATGATTTAAAACCA
Organism: Thermoanaerobacterium sp. PSU-2; assembly: GCF_002102475.1. Taxonomy (NCBI): domain Bacteria; kingdom Bacillati; phylum Bacillota; class Clostridia; order Thermoanaerobacterales; family Thermoanaerobacteraceae; genus Thermoanaerobacterium; species Thermoanaerobacterium sp. PSU-2. The sequence goes on from NZ_MSQD01000004.1 coordinate 70,310, forward strand.
TTCTCTGATGCCCACTTTGCCTTATCCAAAAGTGGCATATTCCCTAAACAAACTGTTAAAAATCCAAGATGCATAATCTATCTCTCCTCACATTTTCTTTATGTTATCAAAGCTTATCTTGACACTTTCAAGGGGCGGTCTTTTGCAAGCATCTTGTTCAACTATAAACCAATCGACACCTGCCTCAAGTGAAGCGTCTACAATCTCCTTAATATTCATAATACCTTCGCCAATCTCAGCAAAATCCTTTGTTGCCTCATCCATATCCTTTAGATGTACCAAAGGCACACGACCACTATACTTTTTAATGTAACTTACAGGATCTTCTCCAGCATATTTGACCCAATACGTATCTATCTCCGCCTTCAAAAAATTTGAATTTGCATTTTCATAGATCAAATCTAATCCGTATTTACTGTCAAACTCGACGAATTCATGATTATGATTGTGATAGCAAAAAATCAATCCTTTTTCTGCACACTTTTCTCCAATTTCATTAAAAAGTTTCGCAGTTTCAATAAAATCCTCTTTCCCCTCGTATTTGTTCCAAGGGCATACAATGTACTTGTTTCCTATTTCAATGTTGTACTCTATTTCTTCGTCAAGATTGTTTTTTAGCACATCTAAACTTATGTGGCTTCCAGTCGGAGTCAATCCAAGCCCTTCTAAATGTCTTCTTAGTTCATTTGCCTTTAAACCACCATATCCAGCAAATTCAACACCTTTGTACCCTATCTCTGCCACTTTCTCTAAAGTTCCTACAAAATCGTCTTTCAATTCATTCCTCACTGTGTAAAGCTGCAGTGACAACGGCAAATCCATATAAATCACCCGATTTCATTAAAATATACTGGCTTACCAGTTTTTGAAGATGTATATATCGCCTCTAATATCTGTGATACTACATATGCCTCTTCTGGCTTTACAACAGGTTCCGTATTGTTGATGATACTTTCTATCCACAACCTTGCCTCTAAGTCAGCAGCATCTTCTGCCTTTCCTTCGTAAAATGCCACACCACCTGAACTTAAATCGATTTTTGTAGTGTACAATCGTCCATTCATCTCTCCATTGATCCTAAGCCCGTCTTTCATATCTGCTCCACCTTCTGTCCCGCACAATGTGGTCTTTGCTTCATCCACATCGAGAGAATTTAAGGCCCAACTGGATTCAAGAATGATCGTTGCACCATTTTCCATTGTTATAAAGCCAAAAGCCGAATCTTCCACCGTAAATTTATCAGGATCCCATGGTCCCCAAGCATTCGCTGCATTTCTTCTTTCAGCTAATTTGCGGTATGTATTTCCGACAACGTATTTAGGCTTATAGTTGTTCATCATCCAAAGGGTTAAATCAAGGGCATGTGTGCCAATATCTATAAGAGGCCCTCCGCCTTGCTCTTCTTCGTTTAAAAATACTCCCCATGTAGGAACAGCGCGACGCCTTATAGCATGTGCCTTTGCAAAGTATATCTCGCCTAAGACACCATCTTGACACAATTTGTGCAAATACTGAGAGTCCGGTCTAAAGCGGTTTTGATACCCTATGGTCAACTTCTTCCCAGTTCTTTTTGCAGCATCCAGCATCCTTTTAGCGTCATTAGCAGTCTTCGCCATAGGTTTTTCGCACATGACGTGCTTACCAGCCTCTAATGCATCAACTGTTATATCTGAATGTGATTTGTTTGGTGTACACACGTGCACTACATCGATGCTTTTATCCTCTAAAAGTTTTCTGTAGTCATTATATGTCTTAGCTCCATCTACGCCGTAATCTTTTGCAGCCTTTAATGCCTTCTCCTCTTTTACATCGCAAAAAGCAACAATTTCTACGTTGTCAAGCTTTGATAGGGACGGCATGTGCTTGCCATTTGCTATGCCTCCACATCCTATTATTCCAACTCTTATTTTCTCTCCCATAAAAATTTCCTCCTTCATTTTACAGTAGAATGCCTTATTATCAATTCATGTTCTAAAACTATGTTTTCTTTATTCCCCCCTTTATTTTCTATTTGCTTTATGAGTAGCTCCATCGCAGTACAACCTATATCGTACTTTGGCTGAGACACCGTTGTAAGAGACGGATTGTACATGGGAGCAAAACTTATATTGTCAAATCCAACAATGCCAATGTCGTCAGGTACCTTCAAACCGTTTTCATAGCATGATTTAATTGCCCCAATAGCCATTATGTCTGATATGGCAAATATCGCTGTAATCTCTTTGTGATCATTTAAGAGACTTTGTGCTGCCCTGAAGCCGCTTTTAAATGAATAATCGCCATACCTTATGTAATCCGGATTAAATGAGATTCCTGAATCTTCTAAAGCACTTTTATATCCTTCTTCTCTGTGCTTTGTGGACAAAAAATTATTTTTGCAGCTAATAAGTCCTATGTGCTTATGCCCTAATCCAATCAGATGCTTTACCGCCTTGTACGATGCTTTGTAGTTGTCTATAGAGACGTGTGAAACATTTGCGCCTTCTTTGTACTCGCAGCACTGCACAACAGCATATTTTTCTCCTATCTCGTTTAGCTCATCTTTATCCATCTCAGGCGCCATAAAAATCACGCCGTCAGACAACCTGTTCTTTAAAAGCTCCAGGTACATCTTTTCTCTTTCAATGTTAGAATCTGTGTTGCAAAGCATCACGCCATACCCATTCTTTTGCGCCACATCCTCTATGCCTTTTACTATTCTTGCGTAAAATGGATTTGATATTGTTGGAAGCAACACCAGCACCATCTTAGTCTCCATCCTGCGAAGATTGCGCCCTAAAAGATTAGGATTGTAATTTAGCCTTTTTATGACAGATAAAACTCTTTCTCTCGTCTCATCCGAGACTCCAGGACTGTTATTCAAAACCCGAGATATTGTAGCAACAGATACGCCAGCTTCTTTAGCAACATCTTTTATCGTTATCATAGCAGCTCCTTCGTAATTGATTACTATAATTTTAAGTGAAATTTCCTTGATTTTAACCTATCAATAACCCTTACTAAAAATATTTTACGTAACGGATTACATTAATATCATAAATCAAGTTTTCCATCATGTCAATTTCAATAAGATATTTATTCACCAAATTATAAAGCAGAAAATTTGTTGAATTTGCCGAAAAAGAAATTATTAAAGAACAACGCTATTTATTAAACTTTTATTGATACAAAAATAGCCCTGACCGATTTTTGTAGTTGTCGGTCAGGGCTCATGAGTAAAAATGAAATGGCGGAGCGACAAACAACTTGGGGATCAAGACTCATAATCATATTCTATTTCATATAAATTTATTTCATGTGGTTCAAGTATACTATTTATTCTAAGCTCATCTTTACAATCTAAGTAAAAAATTGTTAGCCTGGGAATACAAATTTGTTTTAAATAATTAATTTCATCATTTTTAAGATTGTAAATCGCATTCATTTTTATCCATTCGTCTAAAATACTTCCATGTTTTCTGTTGAGAATATATTTTTTAACACGATAACGCCCATCTTTTACACCCTTCATATTAATGTTTAAAACTAATTCTTTGTAATTTTCAAAAATATCGTAATACTCATTCATGCTTATTAAAGCATCTTCATTCAAACAATAAAAATAGTCAAAATGCTTATAGTTATATGTTATAATCACATATTTATAGTCTGATTTTTTTGTTATAATATAACCTTCCCCCTTTTTTATGAGCATATTTCCTAATCTCGATAACATCCAATAAGCGAAAAATCCAGGTTTCCTTATGCCATCTCTACTTATAAGTCCCATATCTCCATAAAGTAATGCTTTAGAATCATTTAATTCACCAGATAGATCTGAACAATACCAATATCCAAAGCTATCAGAATTATCTAAATTGTCAACAATATTTTTTATTATATATGCAGCCTTAAATGTAGTATCATTAGCTGGATGCCTATGTGAAATCGTGGAATTCCATTCTGTAACATGAACCTCTGGAATATGACTTCCTAAAGTTTTTAAAATTTTACATACTTTATTCAAATAATATTTATTAAAATCTTTGTTTGTTGAAGGTATGAGCCTTAATGAGCTATCATCTATATCGGATTTTTTCTCATCAACTAGTTGATAAGGATATAAAACTACGGAGAAGAAATCTGGATGAACTCCATATTCACTCCATTGTTTCAATAGATCCGGTATCCACTTTAAATTTATCTCCGGATTAAGACCTGGTCCTCCTACTTTTGCATCAGGAACTAATTGTTTTATAATATTATAACAAGTTTTAAAAAAGGCCATATATTTACTGAAGCTGCCATCCCAAATGACATAATTTTTTTCTCCTTCTTTCCAAATTTCAAAATACCACTGTGACACTTCATCTATACCATATCTTCTAATGCAATGTTCAATAAACCTTTTTAGCAACTCGAAATACTCTTTTTTTTCATAATTATAATTAATTGTATAGTTTTCATAATATATTATTTTTTCCGGTGTTATATTCAATACTTTAGCCTTAATACCTATCTCTATAAAAGGTCTCATTCCAATGTCATATATAAAATCAATTAATTTATCTATCTTTGTAAAATTATAATCAAAGTCTAACTTATTTTTAACTGTATCAAAAAGCATTTCCTCACTAAAAATCCCCTGAAATCTAGCATATTTAAATTTGATAGTTTTTTGTATATCAATTAAATGCTGCTGAAAATCAGATCTTAATCCATTTGATGCATAGCCTAAGTTTATCATATTATTCCATGTATGAAAAATTTGTTCTCCTTTATCAATCTTTAAATCAATATTTATATCAGCATTAATTGTTGCATCTTCTGCTTTGTCTATAGCATTTATTTTTTCCTCTTTTTCTATATAATCCTTTAAATGCTTAATAACTTCAGTAGGCTTAACTGGTATAGTTTCTGGAATTTGCATATCAATTTCATCTATACTTTGCTGTTTTTTTCTAATTTCATTTCTATAGTGGGCTGGAGTAGTATCATATTTTTCCTTAAAAATTTTGTTAAAAGATGCTAAATTAGGAAATCCATTCTTCATAGCAATTTCTGTAACAGAATGATCTGTTTGAATCAATTCTTTTACTGCTTCACCCAAGCGTATTTCAGCTAAATATTTGGTAAATGTCAAATTCATATGTTTTTTAAAAAATTTAGATAAATATTCAGGAGTCAAATAGTTCGCTTTTGCCACATCATAAAGAGAAATTTGTTGATTGTAGTTTTGTTTAATATATTTTAAAATTTTATTCATGCGCTCACTATATTTATTATTCTTTATATCTGATGAATACATACCATCAGACGTAGTTATTAAAAAATTTCTATTCAATAAATAAATAAGTTCGTACAACAATGACATTATCTTTAGCTCGCAATTATCATCTTTTTTTGAATACTCATACATGATTTTAGCTAATACCTTTCTTATAGCATCGTATTCTTCATGTTTTCCTTTTTTATGTTTGTCTATACATGTATTACACAGGTAAATGCTTGAGTCTTTATTACTTAATTTATTAAAAAAGTCATAATCAATTTGCAAAAATAGAATAAGGTTTTCATTTGTTCCATTTATTTCATAGCTATCTCCGTTATTAATTAATGCAACATCACTATCGATTAATTTATAACATTCATTATTTAAAATTATACTTACTTCCCCTTTTAGAACAAAAATAAATTCGATATTTTTTTGAATATTAGAAGGTATCTTTCCTATTTTGCTGACATATATTTTAATCGGCAATCTAACATCATTTTTTATTAATTCAACATTATCATCCATGTATTTTTCACTCCTAAAATTCTGTTGATATGATGTATAATACATGATAAAAATTCTTGTTTTAATTAATTTTTTAAGCTGAAGCAAATTATCATCATGTAAAACAGAATATATACATCATTATGAAAAGTATGAAAACATAATATTTAAGCTCTTAAAAAATACCACTCAAATTTATACCTCTTGTCTTATTTTATGAATTTATTATAACTTATAATTGTTCTAATGTCTATTTTTCCTGTTTCTATAAATAAAAAGGATTGTGCACAATAATTAGGCTTACACTAAATAAACAATTATTGCCAACAATCCTTGTAAATTTAATTAATCTCATCTTTTCCTGATTAATTATTATATTATCAAATAACTATAATTAACCGCATTTTCTTTAATATTCTTTTATCTATTTTACTTCAATGATTTTTAACCAGTATTTTCTCGCATAAACAACAATAATATATAACTGCTAATTTATTAATCCCGCTATAGCAGTCCCAATAAGTGTAGCATTTTCAGCTTTAATAAATTCACAATACAGTCCATATTTGTCATTCAAATATTGTTTTACATAATAATCTAATTTGTTTCTAAAAAGCTTAGATTTATAAAATGTTGAACCTTCAGCCGTTATGCATACCGGTTTGCATGGGTTATTCCCTTTTCCTATTTTAAGAATAACCGAAGCTAAGTTTATCACTGTTAATTTTGCCGCTCTTTCAATTATAGCATCAATAATATAATATAAAGTTTGTTTGTCATTCTCATTTGAATTAAAATTTCCGGTATTGCTATAATTAGCTAAAACATTATCGTTGGAATACGGAAAATAGCAAAAATCTGTTATTTCTTTAGAAGTAAGATTATCAACGTTTTTGAACTTCTCTTTAAATTTAGAAGAAAATAATCCTTCATCAATAGCCTTTCTAATAACTTCGAGTATAAGTCCGCCCTGATAAGCTCCTGATATCATTTTTTCAAACTTTTGATTTCCAGGATCTGCTGTAGTTTTATCAAAAATTTCATCAATAATGCCTCTAGGTGCTTTTGCATATCCACCCGATTCAATGTTAATGATTGTATCACCTTCTGTTTCTGATAATTTTTCTACTTTCTTTATATTTGTATTTTTCTCAATATAGCAAGTATTAGTTCCAGTACCTAATATAAAACCAATATAGCTGTCAAATTCTCTGTCAGGGCACTCTGCTTTACCTCCTAATAATGTGGCTACTGTGTCATTAAGGAGTACAGCTTTTTTACAATTTTCGTATCCTCTTTCTTTTAAAGTCCTCAGTAATGCCGAACCTATCTCGACTCCTATCATATCTTTCACTTTAACTTCTTTATTAAATTTTATAAGTTTTCCATCTTTATTAGGAAGTATCTCTGTCGGATACGAAAAGCAAAAACCAATTTTACTGCTTTTGTGTATTATTGGTTCTATATATTCAGCTATTGTATTAAAAAATTCATCGCTTGTTATTTCTCCTTTTGTACCGGGCATATCATAAGTTTTAAAATCTTCAATAATAGCTTTAATACCATTAAATGTCACAACAGCTCTTCTAAAATTTGTTCCTCCAGCATCTATAACTATTACTGGCTCATTTAGAGGAACATTTTCTTGTAAGCTTATATAAGTACAAAGCATTTTTAAAGATGTGTCTTCTTCTCCATTAAGCCCTTTTTCCATCTCTTTTATAAAATCATCTATACTTCTATCAACATTTATATCCTCATAATGCATTCCATATTTTTTTAAAAATATTGTTACTTTCTCTTTATTACTTTTCATAGAATCTTCTCTCCTATAACAGTTAAATAATAAACTGTTTTATATAGTTTCTACTTATAATTAGAGATTTTTTAATTGATTCAAAAGAATCTTCAAAGGCTTTATCCTCTATTTCTATACATGCTGCTCCAGTATATTTTATGTCAGTTAAAGCTGAAATAAATTTATTCCAATTCACATCGCCTAATCCTGGAATCTTTGGTGAAATATATTGAAGTGGTGTCGCCATTATGCCTACTTGGTCTAATTTATCCTTATAAATCTTGATATCTTTAAAATGAACATGGAATATCTTATCTTTAAATTCATATATAGGTTCTACGTAATCTATATGTTGCCATATAAAGTGTGATGGATCATAATTTAACCCAAAGTTCTCACTCGGTATAATCTCAAACATTCTTCTCCATATGCTCGGCGTTGTAGCAAGATTTAATCCACCAGGCCATTCATCATAAGTAAATAGCATTGGACAGTTCTCTATTGCTATTTTTATATTATTTTCTTCCGCAAATTTTACTATAGGAATCCAAACGTCCTTAAATATTTGAAGATTCTCCTCAACTGTTTTGTTTTTATCTCTGCCGATGAATGTAGTTACAGTATCTATTCCTAAGATATTAGCAGCCTTTATTAATTTTTTAATATGCTCAATATAAAATATTCTTTTCTCTATGTCAGGATCTAATGGATTTGGATAGTACCCTAAAGCTGAAATTGTAACGCCTTTTGATTTTGCATAGTTATTTATATATAACGCGTTTTCTTTATTCACATCTGTTACGTCTATGTGAGTAACACCAGCATATCTCCTTTCAGCTTTACCAACTGGCCAACACATCATTTCTATACATGCAAATCCATTTTCTGATGCAAAATCAATTACCTGCTCAAATGTTAAGTCTGCCAATATAGCACTTACAAATCCTAATTTCACACTAACCCTCTCCTCGTATTTTTATACTCCAAATAACAATTTTCTTTCCATCTGAAGATGGTTTTTCCTAATTTCATAAGCTCTTCCTGATTCATATTCAGACATAATATATCTTTCAAAATCCGAATCTTTTATTACAGGTAAAATTTTATTATAAGGAATACTTGCTTCTTCAAGATTATCATAAATATAATGAAACTTACCATAAAAACGAACACAATATGGCATAATTTTCTTTAAACCTTCTAAATCGGGTTTTTTATAAAATGTAACAAACCCAAACATTGCTTCGAAACAAACCTAAATCCGCATCATTAGTACCTGCTTTTATAAGTCTCTCCCTTGCTTCATCTCTTGATACTCCATCGTATCTCATTTGAGCCGCCATTTTTAAATGTTCAACTGATGCTCCTTTTGTTATTGCTTTATCCCAATTCACTTTGCTAGGTTTAGTAGCTAAACAACCAAAGTCCGGAATAAAGCCAATATACTTAGAACCAGTTTTTTAAATATCTCTAAATACTTTTGCATAACCAGAGTATTTGTCTTTTATGGTTACAATAAAACAAAAAACTTAATTGTACTAGAACTGTTAATATACACTATGTCACTGACAGTTCTAGTACAATGTATCATTTCATAAGTTAAAAATAAATTTCCTTTCCTGCTTCAGCAGATTTATAAATTGCATCCAATATCTTTGTTACAACAAATGCTTGTTCTGGCTTTACAAGAGGCTCAGTATCATTTATGATAGATTCCAACCATTGTCTTGATTCAATTACGCCCGGCTCTGATTCACTACCAGAAAAATATGCAACAGCTCCGGCTGCAGAATTCCTCTCTTCAGTTAACATTCCATTATGAGCTCTATTATAGATTAACTCATTTTCTCGATAGCCCATACCTGACTTTATCTCCGCTCCTGCTTTTGTGCCACAAAGCGTTGTTGCTGCTTCCCTAGCATCGGTAACATTTAACGCCCATGATGCTTCTAAGAAAATTGTAGCTCCATTTTCCATCTTTATAAATCCAAACGCCGAATCTTCTACTTCAAAAGTCTTTGGATCCCATGGACCAAACAAATTGCCTTCTGGACCATCTTCCAATGTTCCTATTTTTTGGAATACAGAACCTGTTACTGAAACCGGCTTATAATTATTCATCATCCAAAGGGTTAAATCCAGTGCATGTGTTCCAATGTCTATCAATGGACCACCGCCTTGCTTTGATTTGTCTGGGAAAACACCCCATGTAGGAACTGCTCTTCTTCTAACTGCATGTGCCTTAGCAAAATAAATTTCTCCTAATTCGCCTTTTTGACAAGCTTTATAAAGAGCCTGTACTTCTGGACGAAATCTATTTTGATACCCAATTGTGAATTTCTTTCCAGATTTTTTCCAAGCATCCATCATAGCCTGAGCCGCTTCAGTATTATGTGCCATAGGTTTTTCGCACAACACATGTTTTCCTGCTTCAAATGCTGCTACTGTAATCGGACTATGTGATACGTTTGGTACCAAAACATGCACAACGTCTATTGAATCATCTTTTAATAATTCTTTATAATCGACATAGACTTTTGCATCTTGTGTTCCATATTCTTTTGCTGCTTTTACTGCCCTTTCTTCTATTATGTCACAAAAAGCAACCATTTCGCATAAATCCTTGTTGAATTTTAATGCTGGAAGATGTTTCTGATTTGCAATTCCTCCACAACCAATTATTCCTACTCTTAATTTTTTCATTTTTATTTCCTCCTACTCATTTTATTAATTTTTGGTATTATTGGTATAATAAGGCATAATAAATTATACTTTGCATGTTTATAAATTATTTTTCAATTAAATTTAGAACAAAAACTATAACTTCATTGCTAAATATATACTACTTATGCTGAACAATCATCTTTTTCATTTTTATTTTATTCAAACGCGATAGCCTCACCGCTCTCAGCCGATTCCCTTACCGCCTCCATAACTGCTAATACTCTGCGCACCTCCGAAATCTTAATAAGAGACTCTGCTTTACCGTTTAACACATCTCTCACATTTTTATAAAAATCTACCCAGTCTGCTTCTACTTGCGGTAAAGGCTCTTCTGTAATGCCTCCAGGAGGAACCGGAGCAAACTGCCTTGTCGGACCAGCTATTGTCTCAGTGATTTGTGGCGGTAGCTTTTCTAGAAGCTTACCCGTACGGTAAATCGCACCATGGCATTCAAAGCTGTTTACCACAGCTGTTCCTTTATCTCCCGCCGCAATCCAACGTGGAGCATATTTTAACATATATGTTGAGAGCTCTATATGCACTGTTATACCATTATCCATCTTCATCAAAATCTTAAAGTAATCATCAACTTCCTCATGTAATACATTCTTTATATCTGCGTATAAACTTTTTATTTTCGCATTGGGCATCATAAAAAGTATTTGGTCGATTAGATGCGGCCCCCAATCGTAGAGCATGCCACCACCATACTTTTTATACAAATGCCATTCGTGCATATACCCATTTGCTGAATGCAACTTAGATTCAATAGTAAAAATTTTACCTAAAATCCCTTCCTCATAAATTTTCTTTATAATGAGCATATCTTTATCCCATCTTCATTTTGGTGAGCGGTAAGAAATACCCCTTCTTTTTTGCATACTGCTTCCATTTCATCAAGTTCAGCCACACTCAAAGCTGCAGGTTTTTCTGTAATAACATTTTTCTTAGCAGCAGCAGCTTTTAAACACATTTCCTTGTGCAAATGATTAGGTACAGTCAATACAACAGTATTAACATTTGAATCTGCTAAAAGTTCTTCGGCAAAGAATAGGTAACAAATCCATCTTTTTTACCTTCTTTAATTTTTTCCTCATCAATATCGCAAACAGCAACTACTTTTACACCAGCAATTCTTACGGCATTTTTTGCATGCCACTTTCCCATTCCTCCATAGCCTATAATACCTAAATGAATGTCCATAAAGTTCACATTCCTTTCATTTTTAATTTTAATTGTCTGTAAACTTATACCAAATGATTATCTATGTCTTAATTATCAAGCATATAATTTTTTACAGATTTTGTAGTAACAATGCATCATTTTAAGCTTCACCGTTTTAAACAATAATCATCTTCTTTCTGGAATAAGTACCTCCGTTAAATGTACTATATTCAACATCATCACTGAATCGATCCATAGATGGTGGCATATAAGAAGCGCTAAAACCAAACCGTACACTAACGTCATGATAACCTTGCTTTAACCCACCAGCTTTTTTTACCTTTAGAACTGCTGGTTCAGTGAGCCTCCAGAATTCCCGGCCGCTTTTAGCAAGTTCATCTGTCGTATACTCCTTACCATCAATAACCCAAATAATGGTATCCCACGGAAAAACTTCACCATCTACAATTACACGACCAGGTCGAATCTGAGACAACCAGACACCACGGTAATACGGTGATCGTATGCATAATTGAAAACCCACACAAACACCATTTTCATATATGTTGTGAAAACCTCTATATTGAATAACTTCTTTTTCTAACATCTTTACTTCCTCCTCGTAATTATTTCAAACATAAATCTTTATCACCTCATAAAAATTTGATAAAGAATATATGACAATAGACCTTTTACGTTTACTTTTGAGATAACTATAGCTTTATATGAACAATTTTTAATCCGTCTTATTTAATATCCCAATATCCGTTTCATCATCACATGATGTTTTCTTAACTCATGTGAAGTGTAGCCTGGAACATCTTTATTTAATCCTTCGTATTCGCTTATCAAATAGCCATTCCATTTATGCTCTTTTAAAATTTCAAGTACTGGTGGATATGGAATCGTCATTTCATTAAAATCGTCATCCATCGCATTAAATTTTGCATGAATACATTTAACATATGGAAGCAATGGAATTAGTTCTTCTGGCTCCGAATGCCTTTCATCTGGATATGGTAATTCAGATAAATCAAAACGATTTTGAAATACGCTCATGTCAATATTCAATCCAAAATTCTGTGTATTGGTTTTTATAATGAAATCTACATAGTCCTCTACCATTTTATCTGATAAAATGGTGGGTAAATGGATTTCTGGACACATAACTACATCGTATTTTTCTGCAAGAGGAAACGCTGCTGTAATTATTTCCCTCCAGTTTTCAACTGGATTCAAAAAATCGTCTATGACACCCAGTTTTGTCCTCAATATGCGAAATCCAAGTTTGTTAGCAATTTTAAAATCCTGCTCCAACATTTCCAAGCATTCTTTTAATGTAAGATTTCTATCGCGATAAAGCCTTGTATCTAACCAATGACCATATTCTACTGGTTCAATTTCATATTTGTTGCACAAATGCTGCCATTTTTCCACAAATTCGTCACTTAATTCTGGATAATTATCAATGTGCGAATTTGCTAAAATTTCTATTCCACAAGCCCCCATATCGTACAAATCTTTAAAGCAATCTTCTAATTCCATTGTTATACCAAATTCACCTGAATAACTATAAAGCGAAACACCTCGTTTAGGACCAATTATTTTATTCATACATAACACACCTTTCTTGTTTTATTAAAGTGAATAACATTTTTTGACCATCGCTAAATGTTACATGACTCACTCTACAATATCTTATTTCATTTTTTAACTACATAATTCCACTATTTATGCTTTTAACTTTTATAATTTCTTCCAAATCAATTTGATTTTATAGTTTCCCTAAAATATTCTTCTCCATCTTGATGTGACGCTTAATTTGTTCTATAGCATCATTTAAGTAAAAAGCATGTCCTTCATACTCGATCATAAGTGTACCTTCAAAACCCGAATCTACAATCATGGATAACAATTTTTCATACGGAATCGTTGTTTCAATACAGTCTTCATCAATATGATAAAATTTCGCATGAAAATATTTTGAATAAGGTAAAATAGTCTTAAAACCTTCCAGATCCGCTGGAGCAAAAGACAAATATCCAAACCATTCGCTGACAGCCATTATCTCCGCTAAGCCGCCGCCCATTTCCTTTACCTTTGCAGCCATCTGTTCCTCAGTATATCCATTCCACCGATTGTCTATTATAAACTGTAAAATCTCCGGCTTTGCACCAAGTTTTTCGAAACGTTCAACAGAAATGCGGTTTGGTCGTTCTATAAAGCATCCAAAATCAGGCACAAATCCTAACCACGGTGAGTCAATTTCTCTAAAAATTTGCAATAACTTTTGAACTTTTGGATCGCTGGGCCGTTCAGGAGCATGAACTTCATAACAGATGGTTATGCCATAATATTCAGCTATCTTGGCAACTTCTTTATAAAATTCTTTTGATTTTGAAGGTAAACCACTTCTGAGATACTTACATCCAAGTTTTTTCGCTGTCATAAGGTCGAATACTATTTCATTCAATATCTCGCGGTCATCCATGTCATGATCATGATGCTTGGCAAAATCCACATATCCCCCATAACTAAATGGCTGTACACCATATTTTTTCGCCAATCTAGCACATTCATCAATTTCATTTTCACTGGGCGTCGGATAATTTTGAAAAACCTGAGCACCTACTAATTCAAACTTTTTGACTCCCAACCTATTCAAATCCTGAAACATTTGTTCAAAACTGTAATCATCTTCTTTAACAAAACGTTCAGTAAATCCATATAGAGAAACCCCTAAATCAATATTTTGTTTCATCTATTTCCCTCACTTTCCCTATTGCCATCTTTTTATGGCATGATCCATCTATCATACCATATATGCCTGGCCCAAAGCTCATATATGGACTCTTATATTCTATATTAATGTCAACATCATGTACTCCTTCTGTAAGGCCTCCATTATAAACTCTCAAATGAGCTGCTTGTTTTATTCCCCAATACTCCGCATATAGCTTGGGAAGTTGTTCTATTGTAAAGAATTTGCCATTCAAATTAAACAACATAAGATCTGACGATATTTCCTTGCCATCAACAAACAATTTTATTTTTTGCACACTGGAAAGCGGCAAACCACGATAATAATTAATCCGTAGATCAAGATTAAAGCCTACAATTTTCCCATTTAAAGCAATATTATAGAAACCGTCTTCACGAATTACCCTATCCTCGAAACCAAGTTTCATAAATTGAGTTGGCATCTTTCACACTCCTTTCAAGACGATCATAAAAATAATTATAAGCAAAACAATATTTTAGTTATGTTATATTAATGTTTATACCATCTCCTTTTATTTGAAATTTTTCCCAAAATCATTTTGTCTAAAAACTTAATTATATAAGTCAATTTTTCAGCATTGATACTTAATTTAGTTTAATTTTATTTTAGCATTTGTAATTTCAAAAAAACTTCTTTTTTTTGTGTTGATTAATCAATAATTTTAGTCAACCTATACAATTTAAATTTAAAAAAATGTAATTTAGATTAAAAAACATGATATGAAATTTAATCTCCAAGTAGTTTCTGTGTGACATTTTCGGAAACAAGCTTAATCAAGCTGTAATATATATTTAGATAAAATCCTTGTAGTTGTTAAAATTCACTCCACTTCTACGGTTAATACATTAAATTGCAGAACATATTAATGCCGTAGAAGTGAGCATTTATTTTTTATACAAGTTTATATAGTAGATTATGCCGATGAATTTTCTCATCCATAGAAGATTAAAAACCTCTTCTGCAGATATAATTATAATACTAAGTTATATCAAACAAGCTTTTCAAACTACGTTTTTTATATATTCTTTTGTTCGATTTCTATGTTCGCATTTCTTCGTATTTCAAGCTCACTTCTCATTTTTTGGAAAAGCTCGCTATCTATCTTATAGAATAGCATTGGAATTATTGCAAGCAACGTGAGAATAGCAGGTGCCAAATTAGTAACTATATTTATCCCTTTCATTGCCAATTCTGTTTGAGTGGCATTAGGTACATAACCAAAAAACGCCAGTCCAGCCGCTCCAATGCTTCCTCCAAGAGCTGAAGCTATTTTGGTGGACAAACTTGTTGTAGAATAAATTGCTCCTTCTGCACGAGCTCCAATTTTCCACTCAGCATAATCTACAGTATCAGCTACCATACTGAATATCATGGGAGCGCCAAAACCTCCAATACCAGATACAATTGTTCCTAATAATATCATTGGAATATTGTTATAAGGAGAAAAATAAATTATAAATAACCCTATACTTCCAACCAATGACGCAGCAATCGCAGTTCCTTTTTTACCAAGCTTTTTCGCTATATATGGTGTGAACATGACAGATATAGCACTGAATACTCCATATACACCCATAAGAACAGATATCATATTAGGATTTTTCATATCGTATATTGCATAATAAGCTACCAAGCCTATCCTTCCAAACAAAGATGTTAGTTGTAATAAAGCATATATTATAAGAGATATCAATTGTGAATTTTTTGCAACCGCTAAAAATGAGTCTTTCAACGTAAGTTTCTTATGTCTTGGAAGTTCAATCACTTTTTTGCAATTTTTAAACACTGTCCAGAATAAAAGCACAGCAACTACTGAATAAAGCACTGTTGTCCAAAAATATCCAATTTGCTTATTTCCATTGCCAATTTTTAGAATTAGGGGCATTGTTATCATTCCAATGACTATAGAGGCCACATTTGTAAAAAACATCCTGAATGAATTTAGAGAAGTCCTCTCGTTCATATCTTGTGTCATAACAGTAGCCAAAGCACCATAAGGTACATTAACTGCTGAATATAACATACCTAACAATAGATAAGTTATATATGCATATACTATTTTACCTGTTATGGAAAATGGTGGAACTGTAAACGTAAGAATATTTATCATTGCAAAAAATATAGGCACATATAGTAAATATGGTCTAAAACGTCCATATTTGCTCTTTGTACGTTCAGCAACTAATCCAATCATAGGATCATAAAAAGCATCTACTACTCTAACAACCAAGAACATTGTAGCTACAACTACTGGAGCAATGCCAAATGTATCAGTGTAAAATATCATTAAAAAAGACGAAACCATCGCCCAACTTAAATTACTGGCAAAGTCCCCTACGCCATAGCTAAGTTTTGTCATAAAGCTTAATTTGTTTTCTAAAGTAATGCTTTTCTGAGTTTGTAGATTTTTACTTACTTCATTTTCCATTCTAATACCTCCATTTTATAATATTATTTTTAATAAGCTAAGTATACTGTCTATTAAAATAATAAGATAAATTTCTTCTTTAAAATATAAATTATTTAAACGATTTAATATGAAATTTTAAAACTTTTTCGATTTTATTTCATATTTAAAAAAGAAAAATTAAATTTTAAATATATTTTTTTAATGTCATTTTTCAAATTGATTTAGTCCATAATCGAAAAAATTATTAGATTAAATAGTCTTGTGATAAAATTAAAACAGATTTTGCATATGTTCATTCTAAATAATTTATCTAAACATTTGATTCAAACTGACATATCATCGAATTATTTTAAAATATCTTATCTATATTTACCTTTAACACCAATATTACCTAAAAATGAAAAGCCATGCCGTCTTAAGCATGACTTCCAAGTTTTTTATTAATTTATTTGAGAAGCTTTTTCATGACTTTTCCAGTTGGACTCTTAGGAAGTTCATTGACAAACTCAAATATCTTAGGAATCTTATATTTTGCCAATTTGTCGTGCAAGAAGCTTTGAAGTTCTTTTCTGTCTGCAGTCATTCCATCCTCCAACACGATAAACGCCTTTACTTCCTCTCCTTTGTATTTATCGCCAACTCCAATGACTGCTGCTTCTCTTACTGCAGGGTGCTCCATAAGGGCTTCTTCTACTTCTCTGGGATATACATTAAATCCTCCCAAGATAATCATGTCTTTAAGTCTATCAACTATGTAATAGTAGCCATCTTCGTCTTTTTTCGCAAGATCACCTGTATGAAGCCATCCATTTTGCAAAGTTTTTGCTGTCTCCTCAGGCATATTGTGATATCCTACCATTATGTTAGAACCTTTTAAAACAAGCTCACCTACTTCACCAACTGGCACTTCATTGTCGTCTTCATCTACTATCTTAGCTTCATTGCATGGAAGAGGTAGCCCTATAGAGCCTGGCTTCCTTATTTCATCAGCTCCAAGGGGATTTAGCAATGCTACAGGCGCAGCTTCTGACAATCCGTAGCCTTCAACAAGCGGAAAATTAAACTTTTCTTCAAATCCCCTTTGCACTTCTGGCGCTAACGGCGCACCGCCTGAGATAGCAAGCCTTAAAGCTTTAAACTGTCCTTTTTCTACCATCCTAATCAAAAATGCAAAAATGGATGGAACACCACAAAATACTGTTATATCTTCATTTAAAAGCGTCTCCAATGTATCCTTTGGCATGAAGCTATCTTTAATAGTAACTGTACTTCCAAGGTATAGTGCCAGCAGCACATTTACCGTCCATGAAAAGCTGTGGAAAAGCGGCAACACGCACAAAAAGTTGTCATCTGGACCTAAATCAGATATTTCATCCATCGCCACTACATCAGCTTCAAAATTCCTGTGTGTAAGCATAGCACCTTTTGGCTTGCCAGTCGTTCCTGACGTATATAGGTATGTGCAGACCTCATCATCATCTATCTCAACTTGCTTAAAATCGTCATGTTCCATTATCTTTTGCTTTGTATCATCATTTAAGACCACTATGTTTTTTAAATTTAGCTTGCCAAAAGCAGATACATCCACATTTTTAACAACGACGGGATGCACAACGATAGTATCTGCTCCAGATTCTTTGACAACGTACTGTATTTCTTCCATCGTGTACATAAGGTTTAAAGGAATTGTAATAGCTCCAGCTTTAGCAGAACCTAAATACGCAAAAACAAATTCAGGGCAGTTTGGCATACTGAGTATGACTTTATCCCCTTTTTTGACGCCTAAAGATTGAAGATACGCTGCATAACTATTTACGTACTTTGGCAAATCGCTGTATGTTATTGTCTCACCTTTAAATTTTATCGCAACGTGATCTTTTAAACCTGTGTTTTTCTCAAAAAACTCATAAATCTTCACATTAAAACCCCTTTTCTTAAAGAATTGCTGCACCTATTATTCCTGCATCATTCCCAAGCTCTGCTTTTCTAATGTCAGCATAAGGCAGATCTTTAAAAAGTATATTTTTGCTTACTTCTTCTTTAAGCGGCTTTAAAAGGAAATCACCAGCATTGGCAACGCCACCACCTATTATGACTACTTCTGGATCAAGTATGTTTATGATATTAACGATTCCTATAGCAAGATACTTAACGTAATCATTAAATATAAGCATTGCCGTTTCGTCAAATTGTCTTGCAGCATCAATTACATTTTTAGCCGTTATGGACTCAATCTCACCGCCTGCCAATTTGAGTATGAGAGAATCGCTGTTTTTCATGACAGCCTTTTTGCCTTCTCTAATTAAAGCTGTAGCAGACGCAAAAGTCTCAAGACATCCGACTTTGCCGCAATTGCACAAAACCCCATTGTCACCAATTACAATGTGCCCCAACTCAGGAGCAAAATGGTGCGAACCGTTAAACACTTTGCCATTTAATATAAATCCAGAACCTACACCTGTGCCTAAAGTTATGGTAACAGACGAGTTCGTACCTCTTCCAGCTCCAAATACACCTTCAGCAAGCGCCGCTACATTTGCGTCATTATCCATGTTTATAGGCACATCGATGTATTTATGTATTTCCTTTACTAATGGCACCTTTGTCCAATAGAGATTTACAGCTCTTAAAACAATGCCTTTTTCATTATCAGCAACACCAGGAACGCCGATACCCATAGCCTCAATTTGAGATACGTCAAGCCCACATCTTTTCACAAGCTCCAATGAAATTTCAGCAATGTCTTTAGCTATAGCAGCATAACCTCTTTTAGGCTCTGTAGGTCTCGATCCTGTCGCTACTATTTTCCCATCCTTGTCAACTAAACCAACAGCTATGTTTGTCCCTCCTATATCAACGCCAATCCTCACATTACACTCCTCCTTAACTCAATTTCTAAGTTTTCCCTTTGATTTTAAATATGCTTTAAACTTACCTACATCTGTATTTAAAATATTTTCCTCTCTAATATTTGCGTTTTCAATTACTTCCGATGCCTTGTCAAATCTTCCTACATCAAACGATATATGTGCATCGCTTCCAACACAAATCTTCACATTTTTCATCGAAGCTTTTTGGGCTATCAAAAGGCAATTGTCATAACTTCCGACTCTGGAAGACACAAAAGAGCTGTTGTTTATCTCTATACATGTATCGTATTCCAATGCCGCCTCTATTACTTTATCGATATCAATTTCAAACAAAGGATTGCCAGGATGACCAATGATGTCTACATAATGGTTTTTCATCGCATTAACGATAGCTTCAGTATTTGATTCTACATCGCGATAAGGAAAACACACATCATGAAGACTGGCAATAACGACATCCAACTTTTTCAAGATTTCATCTGGAACATCGAGACTTCCATCTCTATCGATTATATTTGCTTCAACGCCTCTTAGTATTTCAACGCCATATATTTCTCTCGGCATTACTTTTAAATTGCCAAAGTGAAAAATATGTGGTCCACCAGGCATTTTAGGCCCATGATCGGTCATGCAGATAAGCTTAAGACCTTTTTCAGATGCTGCTTTGGCATTTTCCATTATTGTACTGTACGCATGTCCACTTGCTACCGTATGTGTATGTGTATCAAGTAAAAGGTTCATCAGACTTTGCATCCCTTTCAAATATAAAAATTTAAAATAATCACTACAACAATTATATTTTATGTGGAAATCTGTTTCAACAATTTTTTATTAAGCTCATGGGCAGCGTTGTAACCCATTTGTTTCTGCCTGTGATTCATGGCTGCTACTTCCACTATTATAGCAAGATTTCGCCCTGGCCTTACAGGTATAGTCAGCTTTGGAACTTTTATGTCTAAAAACTTTATGTAATCGTCATCAAGTCCTAGCCTATCATAGTATTTATCCTCATCCCATTCCTCCAATTGTATAACCAAGTCGATGTTCATGTTGTCCCTTACTGAACCGACACCGTAAAGCGTCTTTATATCAAGTATTCCTATTCCCCTTATCTCTATATAATGCCGTATTATATCGGGTGAACTTCCTTGTAAGACGTAATCGCTGATTTTCCTTATCTCCGTTGCATCATCAGCCACAAGCCTATGGCCTCTTTTTATAAGCTCAAGGGCTGTCTCGCTTTTTCCTATACCGCTTTCTCCCAATAAAAGCACACCAACACCATACACATCTACAAGATCTCCATGAATAGTAATCTGCGGTGCCAATTTTTCTTCCAAATAATTAATGAGTCTGCTTATGAATTTTGTAGATGATTCCTTCGTCCTCAATAGATAACGACCATGTTTTTGTGCCGCATCTACGATTTCCCTTTTTATATTCAATCCCCTTGTGACGATTACACAAGGCACAGGGTATTCAAAAAATTTATCAGCCCTTTCTGCTAACAAATCGAGAGGCATTCCGTCTATAAAAGCTGTTTCAACCATCCCTATAACTTGAACTCTCTCTTTAGCAAAATGCTCATAAAATCCCGAAAATTGAAGACCCGGTCTGTTTACATCACTTGTGGTTATATCGATCTTTTCCTTAGCTTCTACTATGACTTCTAAGTTCAGATCTTTAATTAAATCCTCAACAGAAACACTTAACAAATCTATTACCTCCTAACCGGCACTGCTGACCTTTACATTAATTATATTATTTTATATCAAATATGTAAATAAATTACCTTATCAACAAAACTATTTGTCGCAAATTATTTTTCTTGTATAATAGACTTGAATCTAAAATTGAGGGTGAGCAATGTTGCTAAAAAATGATGTTTTATCAATTTTGAAATCAAATAAAGGAAAATACATATCAGGTCAAGATTTGTGCGACAAGTTAAATGTTTCAAGGACAGCAGTGTGGAAGTGCATAAATGAGTTGAAGTCAGACGGTTACATCATAGATTCCAAACACAAATCAGGGTACATTCTTATGGAAGAACCTGATGTCATAAATTACACTGAAATATCTCCACATCTAAAAACTGATTTTATAGGAAGAAACTATCTGTACTTCGATACAATATCATCCACAAATGACTATGCAAAAGAAATAGCTTCAGATTCTCCTGATGGAACGACAGTCGTTGCAGAAGAACAGACATCTGGAAGAGGTCGCATTGGCAGGCAGTGGCTCTCTTACAAAAAGCAGGGTATATGGATGTCTATTATACTAAAACCGGATATAGCACCTAATGACGCAGTTAAGCTGACACAAGTCGCAGCAGTATCATTGGTAGGCGCAATAAGAGAAACGACAAATTTGACATCTTACATAAAATGGCCAAATGACATAATCGTAAATGGTAAAAAAGCTTGTGGAATTCTGACAGAAATGAATGGCGAAATAGATAAGATAAATTTTATAGTAGTAGGCATAGGAGTAAATGTCAATGTTGTCAGTTTTCCGGTTGATTTGCAAAATAAGGCCACATCCCTTTTCATTGAGGCTTCAGAAAAAATAGATAGAAAGCTTTTAACGGCATCTATACTAAACAATTTTGAAAAGTATTATCGTACATTCCTTGATGAGGGATTTTTCAGCATTAGAAATCTGTGCAAAGAATACTCGTTGACATTAGAAAAAGATGTAAAAGTCATTATGAACAATAAGGAATATGTAGGACAAGCTATTGACATAGACGATGACGGTAATCTCATCGTCATGTTTAAAAACGGCGAAAAAAAAGCGATAACATCTGGTGAAGTATCGATAAGAGGTATAGCTGATTACGTCTAATATATATTTTTATATATTTTCAAATATACGCGTTACACACTGGAGAATCAATTTTTTTAGTCGAATTTATTAACATTTGATAGAACCTTTTATTTATTTGTTGAATAACATAAAGTAAAAGTTATTCCAAATAGATAAAAGGAGGCGCAATATGAAAAAGATCATTTCACTTCTTTTCATTCTCATATTTATCATCTCTATAAGCGGCTGTGAGAAAGAACAAAAAAGCACAGCCGTAAGCAATGTAGAAACCGTAAAAGTCGCATTTGATGATTCCCCGTCTGAATCAGGTATAATTTTAGCTGACAAATTAGGCTTTTTTGCAAAACAAGGCATAAAAATCGAATACGTAAAATTTAATTCAGGTGCTGATGAACTTTCGGCAATGGCATCAAACCAAGTTGATGTAAGCAGAGGAATAATTAACGCAGGACTTTTTAATGCTTGGAATAGCGGTATAGATATTAAGCTTGTAGCAGATGGAGGACATAATATACCAGGAAAAGGTTACTTCCAAATAGCTTTAAAAAAGGGATTGGGGCAGAAGGTCAAAGACTTTAAAGATTTAAAGGGTTTAAGGATAGCAATAGCATCTACAGGATCAATAAACGAACTTTTTGTTCAAAAGGCATTAGAAAAAGGCGGTCTAACTGATAAGGATATAACATTTGTCGTTGTAGATTCATTCCCTGATATGCTAACCGCCGTTGCCAACGGAAGCGCAGATGCAGCTATGGAAATAGAACCTCTTATAACTAAAGGTGTAGAAGAAAACATCCTTGAATGGTGGAAAGACCCTGATGAATACATTAAAGGTGAAGAAATATCTGTTTTAATGTACAGCCCAAATTTCTCCAAAAACAAAGATTTGGGCAACAGGTTTATGATCGCTTATCTACAAGGCGTTAGAGCATACAACGACGCATTTATAACAGGAAACAAAGACCAAGACAAGATAATAAGCATACTTACAAAATACACATTCGTAAACACACCAGAGACATTTAAAAAGATGAAGCCACCAGGACTTGATCCGAATGGTCACGTCTTAAAGCAAGGTGTTTTAAATGATCTCAATTGGTACATGAGCAAGGGAATGGTAAAAAAAGCACCTGATGTCAATAAATTTGTAGACGATTCGTACGTTGAAAATGCATTAAAGATTTTAGGCCAATATAAAAGTCCATAATCTGGCATAAGGGGTGATTTGCTTGAACAGCACAAATGTATTAGAAAAAAGCAGCGCAAAAACGAGCGCAAAAAGCAAAAAAGATAAAAAACTCAAAGATGAAGCAAAATCCAATAAATTTATACAACAGATAATTTCTCCAATAGCTATCTTAATAATTTGGGAAATACTAGCTGATTTAAGGTTGATTGACACTAGATTTTTTCCTGCTCCATCTATGATCTTTCACTCGTTTATAAATCTTTTAACAACAGGTATACTCTTAAACGATCTGTCTGTAAGTCTCTTTAGAATCATCGGCGGATTCATAGTAGGAGCTGTACCTGGGCTTATAATCGGGCTTACAATGGGGCTTTTCCCTATAATCAAAAATATATTAGACCCAATTGTAGCCGCCACATATCCTATACCAAAATTGGCTTTAATGCCACTTATCATGATAATGTTTGGCCTTAACGACTTGGAAAAAATAGTCGTCATAGCAATAGGCACTTTTTTCATCGTCCTTATGAATACAGCAGCAGGTGTAATAAATTTAGATAGAATATACATGGATGTAGCCAGAAACTATGGAGCATCGAAAAAAGACTACTACTTGACAGTAGCCCTTCCTGGAGCACTGCCGATGATATTTACCGGGTTGAAGCTTGGCATGGGAATGGCTCTCCTACTCATAGTAGCTGCTGAAATGAACGGTGCAAGCTCAGGCATAGGGTATAGAATATGGGAATCCTACAATATATTCGATATACCTGCCATGTTTGTTTCATTCATAATCATGTCAATATTAGGGTACGTATTTACAATTATTCTGGATTTAATAGAAAAATTGATAATCCCTTGGAAGCACAACTAGCGTATCAAACCAATTTCAATAAGACGGTGATATATTATGAAAGATGTTAAAGTTGAATTAAAAGATCTGACAAAAAAATTCAAAATCAAGAAAAATATCGTAACTGCTTTTGAAGACATTTCTTTGCAGATCAAAGAAGGTGAATTTTGGTGCTTCGTAGGTCCCAGCGGATGTGGAAAAACGACTCTATTACGCGTATTAGCAGGGCTTGAAGCTCCCACAGACGGGACAATTTACATTAAGCATGTAGATGACAACAAACCTCTTAATTCCATGGTCTTTCAAGAACACGCCATATTCCCATGGATGGATGTAAAAAACAACATCGCTTATGGGCTTAAAATGAGAAAGATGAAGCCTAATCAAATAGACGATATAGTAGACTTCTATATAGACAAGATGGGTCTTACTCCTTTCAAACACGCTTATCCACACCAACTATCAGGTGGCATGAAGCAGAGAGTTTCCATCGCCAGGGCATTTGCCAATGATCCAGAAATACTGCTTATGGATGAACCTTTTGCAAACTTAGATGAACAAAACAGAGTTCTCCTTCAGCAGGAACTTCTAAAAATATGGGAAAAAAGCGGAAAAACAGTCATATTCGTCACCCACAGCATTGACGAAGCTATATTCCTATCAGATAAAATAATGCTTATGACAAGACATCCTGGTAAAATAAAAAACATCTACGATATAAACATAAAAAGGCCAAGAATAATCGAAGAAATAAGATCTTCACCGCAGTATGCAGATATATTTCAAGACATCTGGCTAAGCTTGCGCCAAGAGGTATCATATTCTTAATGATACCTCTTTTCTTATAATTGTTTTTAATTTATTAATGACTTCTAAAATAATCATATACGGCATTAGCAGCCTTCTCATTCATTCCTTCCACTTTTTTAAGCTCATCGACTGTGGCATTTTTAATTCCATCAATTGTTTTAAAAGCATTGTACAATGCCTTCATCCGCTTCTCACCAATGCCAGATATGTTTAAGAGATCGCTTCTTAACTTTTTGCTTTTTGTATCTTTGTGGAATGTAATTGCAAACCTGTGAGCTTCATCTTGAATTTCAGCCACAAGCCTAAAAGCCCTGCCTGTCATAGGCATATCTATTTCTCCATTAGGCGAAACTAATCCTCTTGTCCTGTGCTTTGAATCTTTTACCATACCGTACACAGGAATCTCAACATTTAATTGTTGTAGCACTTCTATTGCTGTCTTGACATGCCCCAACCCACCGTCAACAAGAATGAGATCTGGCATAATGTGGAACTTAGCCTTATCCTCTTTAAGTTCACCAGTCTCAATCTGCTTTTTCTCTTTAAGCCCGTGGGATATCCTTCTTGAGATGACTTCTCTCATGCTGCCGTAATCGTCTTGTCCCTCCACCGTCTTTATGATGAACTTTCTGTAGGACGATCTATGAGGTTTTCCGTCTACAAATACGACCATTGACGCTACATTATCGGTTCCCCTTATATTTGATATATCAAAAGCCTCAATTCTCTCGGCATAGTCAATTCCTATAAGATTGGATAACTCCGATACGGCATCGTTTTTCTGTCTTTCCATCTTTAAGTTTACGTCATTTTTTAAAGCTTCAAGGGCATTTTCATATACCATATCAACCAGATCTTTTTTCTTGCCTCTTGATGGAACGACGATAGACACTTTATTTCCACGCTTTTCAGAAAGCCATTCCATCAAAACATCCTTTTCTTCCATGTCCACATCCAATATGATCTCTTTTGGTACATACGGTGCACTGTCGTAAAATTGTTTTATAAAAGACGCCATAATATCGCTTCTATCCATATCATCAGTATTTTTCATAAAATAATGTTCTCTTCCGCTTACTTTTCCATCTCTTATAAAAAACACTTGAATACAAGCATCTTCTGCACTTCTTGCCATAGATATTACATCTTGATCTTCTAAAGATGCAGAAACTATTTTTTGTTTCTCTGATGTCTTCTCAATTCCGTATATTTGATCTCTTAATTTTGCAGCCTTCTCAAATTCCATGTTTTCCGCTGCCTTTTCCATCTCTTCCTTTAGCTTTTTAAGCAGCACATCCCGCTTGCCTTCTAAAAACATCAAGGCATCATCTGTCAGTTTTCTGTATTCCTCTTTTGTTATACGGCCTGTACACGGCGCTGAGCACAAACCAATATGATAATAAAGACATTCTCTGCCTTTGCCCATATCTCTCTCTATGTTTTTATTGCATGACCTTAAAGGAAACATATGTCTTAAAAGTTTTATCGTCTCCCTTACCGCAAACGCACTGCTGTAAGGTCCAAAATACTTAGCGCCATCCATATCAACTTTCCTGGTAAAGACGATCCTTGGATAGTCTTCATTTACAGTTATCTTTATATAAGGGTAGTTTTTATCGTCTTTAAGCAGTATGTTGTACTTAGGCTTATGCTTTTTTATTAAGTTGCATTCCAATATTAGGGCTTCCAATTCTGTATCTGTCACAATGTATTCAAAATCTGCAACATGCTTTACCATTGTTCTGACTTTTGGAAGCTGATTTGCCTGATTTTGAAAATACTGCCTTACGCGATTTTTTAGTATAACAGCCTTTCCAACATAAATTATCTTGCCACTTGAGTCTTTCATTATATAGACGCCTGGTTTGTCAGGCAATAATTTTAATTTTTCTTCAATATTTATCATATCATCACCTTAAATGGTATATTTACACTATATCAATAGCCTAAATACGCCTTCATGATTTCTCTGGCAATAGGCGCAGCAGTAGCTCCACCAGCACCGCCATTTTCTATGATCACTGAGACTACGATCTTTGGATCGTCAGCAGGTGCAAATCCTACAAACCAAGCATGTGCTTGCCCATGTGGATTTTCTGCAGTGCCTGTTTTGCCTGCAACAGCAATGCCTGGTATCTGCGCCGCCGTACCTGTACCTTGCTGCACAACGCCTATCATAAGCTGTTTTATCTTATCAGCTACATCTTTTGTTATCGGATTTAGATATTTTTCTGGTGTCGTTTTTTCTAATATCTCCCCAGTAACTGGATTTTTGACGTAATCCATAAGATATGGTTTCATGATAACCCCGCCATTCGCAGGTGCCGAAGCCATCAAAGCCATCGTCAACGGCGTGACTAAAATCTTGCCTTGCCCAATGGAGCTTTCCGCCAATTGAACCTCGCCGTTTATCAGCGGAATTGATGGAAACTGATTCTTTTCAACAGGTATGTCAAATGGAACGCTGTCATTCAGTCCATACTTGTTGGCCATAGCTTCTAAATTCGAACGTCCCAACTGAAGTCCTATCTTTACAAAAGAGGTATTGGAAGAAACGTAAAATGCCTTTTGAAACCCTATAGTCCCATAGGCTATGTTGTCATAGTTTGTGATCTTATTCCCATCAACTGTTACATACCCTACATCGTTAAATGTTTGATTGTAAATGTCAGGTTTGTACGTCAAAGCAGCAGAAGCCGTTATAATTTTAAATATTGAACCTGGAGGGTACAATCCCTGCGTGGCTCTGTTTAAAACGACGTGGTCAGGACTATTCATCACACTGCTCCAGTTTTCGCCTAAAGTATTTGGATCGTAGGACGGAGACGATGCTAGCGCCAACACCGCGCCTGTTTTTGGATCTAAAGCCACTACAGCACCTTTTCTGCCTCCTAATAAGCTATACGCCAAATCCTGCAGCCTTTTATCCACAGTCAGTACCACATCATCGCCAACCTGACTTTTTCCTAAAACAGTCTCTCTTAAAAAAGTCATAGGATCTGTATTGATCATTCCAAGCAGTTCTCTGTCGTACGTGTTTTCTATACCTGTACTGCCTTGTTGATATATCCTCCTGCTGTAACCGATTATATCTGCAAAAGGCACCCCATCAAGATACTGCCTAATTTGTTCACCATTTACAATAGTGCTTTTTGCCAGGACATTGCCATTTCTATCGTAAATACTTCCTCTTAAAATCTTTTTTTCCTGTTCAATCAGCCTTTTGTTATAGACGCTGTATGAACTTGTGATAAGTTTATTCTTTTCATATAACTGAAAGTAAGAAAGATACGCTATGAGGCTAAAAAAAAGGATTGAAAAGACGGCAAAAAGTATTTTAATGTTGCGGTTCATACTGTTCAACATCCTCATCCTCTCTTACTGCGATGCCGTTTAACATGCCTAATGTTATAAAGCTCATTACCATTGAACTTCCGCCGTAGCTTACAAAAGGAAGTGTCACGCCTGTCAGTGGTATGAATTTTATGACGCCGCCTATTATTGTAAAAACCTGTAAACTGAATATGCTGGTAAGTCCTATCGCGATCAAAGCACCAAATTCATCTTTGGCCTCTAAAGCGACTTTTATGCCTCTATACATTATCACAAAGTAGACCAAGATTATAGCAACAGCTCCCAACATCCCAAACTCTTCACTAATGGCTGAAAAAATAAAATCGCTGGCTACAACCGGAATATATTCAGGATGTCCCATGCCAAGACCAGTGCCAAAAAAGCCTCCTGCACCTATTGCAAAGAGAGACTGAGCAATTTGGTATGTCTTCCCAGGTACATCCATCCATGGATTTAGCCATGCCTGTATTCTAACGCGAACATGATTAAAAAGAAAGTACGAAATGACGCCTCCAATTCCTAAAAAAGCTACACCTACGCCTGTGTAAAGCACGCTTGAAGTCGCCACAAATATCATAAACATCGTTGTAAGGTAAAACAGTAGTGCAGTACCAAGATCTTTTTCAATTACTAAAACCCCTACAATCAAAATTGTTATTGCGCCTATTTTTATTATGTCGTTTGTATTCTTATGGTCTTTTAAATACCTTGCAAGGTATATTATATAAATTATCTTAACCACTTCAGATGGCTGTACTGAAACGGAACCAAACGTAAGCCAGTTTTTAGAACCACCTATTTCCTTTCCAAATATAAATGTGGAAAACAACAAAATAAAGGATATTGCTAAATACACGTAGTCTCCGTACTTAACCTTGTAAAAAAAATCATAATGGAGAGAAGCGTATGATGAAGCAAAGTACAAAATAAAGCCTATAAATATCCAAGCAATCTGCTTCAATATCAAATCAGGCGCCACTCTGTATATCATTATGAGGCCCATCTCTGTCAAAAAAGAGCTTAGTATAACAAGCTGAATTTCTCCCATGGGAAAAAGCCTAACATGCAGATAATAAACAATGTAAATAAGCGGCAAAAAGGCTATCGTAAAGTAAATCGTATCAAACCCTTTAGGCTTATGATATATAAAAAGCAACATAAAGGCGATTACAAATATCAAAAAAATATCTTTCATAGCCTTCGAGCCAGTCTTAACATACTCTTCCATTAGATACCACCTTAAATCAAAAATCTGTACTCTTCATTCCCCAGTTTTATCACATCTTCATTTTTCAATCTGGCAATGTTTTTTACACGCCTGCCATTTACAAATGTCCCGTTTGTGCTATTTAGATCCTGTATGATGTATTTTTTGCCCTTTTTTCTGATCATGGCATGTTTACTGGATACATAAGGATTATCAACGACTATATCGCAATCATCGGCTCTGCCAATTGTTGTCACTTCAAAAAGGTTGAAGCTACCCATACCTGAAAGAGAAACCAACTTTGCCTTTGTAATCTCTCTTTCTTTTCTTACGCCCTTAATGTCAAGGTAAATAATCTTAAAAACTCTGTACAAAAAAAGATATATAAGCAGTAATAATACATATTTTAATATGTTTGCTGCCAGTTGATACATAAAAACACCTCATTATCTGGCAAGAATTTTTTTCAAAAATTGCCCTGTATACGATAGGCTGTTTTCAGCCACTTCCTCCGGTGTTCCAGTAGCCACAATAGTTCCTCCTCTGTCTCCGCCCTCAGGTCCCATGTCAATGATGTAATCAGCAGATTTAATTACGTCAAGATTGTGCTCTATCACAATTACGGTGTTGCCACCATCTACAAGTCTGTTTAGCACATCCAAAAGCCTGTCGACATCTGCAAAGTGAAGACCTGTAGTAGGCTCATCAAGTATATAAACCGTCTTGCCTGTAGAACGCCTTGATAATTCAGTCGCCAATTTGACTCTTTGGGCCTCGCCACCAGAAAGCTGTGTAGAAGGCTGCCCTAACTTAATATAACCTAATCCCACATCATTCAATGTCTCCAACTTGCTTTTTATCCTCGGTATATTGGCGAAAAACTCCAACGCTTCTTCCACCGTCATATTTAAGACATCAGATATATTCTTACCCTTGTATTTTATATCCAAAGTTTCTCTATTATACCTGTTGCCTTTACATACTTCACATGGCACATACACGTCTGGAAGAAAGTTCATCTCAATCTTTATTATGCCATCGCCACTGCAGGCCTCGCACCTTCCACCTTTAACGTTGAAGCTAAAGCGACCAGGTTTATAACCTCTCATCTTGGCATCTGGCGTATTTGAAAACAGCTCTCTAATAGGATCAAATACGCCAGTATACGTGGCTGGATTTGATCTGGGGGTTCTTCCTATAGGTGACTGGTCGATATTTATGACTTTGTCTATACTCTCTATTCCTTCTAATGCATCATATTTCCCAGGCAAGTCTTTTGCTTTGTACAATTTTTGTGCCAGCGCTTTGTAGAGAATTTCGTTTATAAGTGTGCTTTTGCCTGATCCAGACACACCTGTTATACATATCAGTATACCAAGCGGAAACGTGACATCTATATTTTTCAAGTTGTTTTCAGCCGCACCGCGAATTGTCAAGTAGTTGCCATTAGGCTTTCTCCTCGTCTTAGGAACATCGATTTTTTTCTTCCCGCTTAAGTACTGACCAGTAAGAGATTCTTCACATGCCATGATGTCTTCTACTGTTCCTGCAGCGACAATTTTACCACCGTGCTCCCCAGGACCTGGACCTACGTCGACGATGTAATCTGCAGCAAACATGGTATCCTCGTCGTGCTCAACCACAATCAACGTATTCCCTTGGTCTTTCAACTTTTTAAGGGAATTTAAAAGCCTTTCATTATCTCTTTGATGAAGCCCTATGCTGGGTTCGTCAAGTATATAAGTAACTCCTACCAATCCTGAACCTATCTGGCTGGCAAGCCTTATCCTCTGAGACTCTCCACCTGACAATGTACCTGCATTTCTTGAAAGAGTAAGGTAATCCAATCCTACATCTTTTAAGAAATTAAGCCTTGCTTTAATCTCTTTAATTATCTGATGTGCAATAAACTCCT
Source organism: Thermoanaerobacterium sp. PSU-2 (assembly GCF_002102475.1). Taxonomy (NCBI): domain Bacteria; kingdom Bacillati; phylum Bacillota; class Clostridia; order Thermoanaerobacterales; family Thermoanaerobacteraceae; genus Thermoanaerobacterium; species Thermoanaerobacterium sp. PSU-2. Next base: position 101,976 of record NZ_MSQD01000004.1, read on the forward strand.
CCCTTTCTGTCAATTTAAGCTCATCCATAAATTGGAGAAGTTCTGTCACAGAAAAATCTGTCATCTTGTTTATAGGTATGCCACCTACAGTTACAGCCAACACTTCGGGTTTTAGACGAGCACCATGGCAGTCAGGGCAGACGATTGGCCTCATGTACTTTTCTATTTCTTCCCGCATAAAGCTTGAATTAGTAGAATTATACCGTCTCTCCAAGTTATTTACTATTCCCTCGAATCCATGCCTTTTGCCGTTTTTATCTTTCCCATACAACAATACATTTATCAAATCATCGCTGTACTCCTCTAATGGAGTATCCTCACTATATCCATAGCTTTCTACAAGGTTTAAAATATTTTGATACGTGTAACTTTCCTGTGATACGATAAATCCAGAAAACACTCCATCTTTTAACGACTTGCTTCTATCTCTTATAAGCAAATCCGGATCGATTCTCATAAATTCACCTAACCCAGCACACGTTGGGCAAGCACCATAAGGGCTGTTAAAAGAAAACATCCTTGGAGAAAGTTCTTCAATGCTTATGTTGCAGTCAGGGCATGAATACTTCTCAGACATCGTAAAGCTTTCTTGCCCTATGACATCAATTGTGACGATTCCATCTGACAGCTTTAGTGCAGATTCTATTGAATCTGTAAGCCTTGACTCGATATGTGGTTTTACAATTATTCTGTCTACAACAACCTCTATAGTGTGTTTTTTGTTTTTTTCTAATTTTATGTCTTCGCTTAAATCGTACATTATACCATCTATTCTCACTCTTACGTATCCGCTTTTCTTTACGTCTTCCATGAGCTTCTGGTACTCGCCTTTGCGTCCTCTTATGATAGGCGAAAGGACTTGTATCCTTGTGCCTTCATCCAACTTCATTATTCTGTCTACCATCTGATCAACTGTCTGCATGGAGATCTCTCTGCCACATTTAGGGCAATGTGGTATACCTATCCTTGCATACAATAGCCTCAAATAATCGTATATTTCTGTAACCGTCCCTACTGTTGAGCGAGGATTTCTGTTAGTAGTCTTCTGATCTATGGATATTGCAGGTGACAAACCTTCGATGTACTCCACATCTGGTTTGTCCATCTGTCCTAAAAATTGTCTCGCATAGGCTGACAAAGATTCTACATATCTCCGCTGTCCTTCCGCATATATCGTATCAAATGCCAATGACGACTTTCCTGAGCCAGAAAGCCCTGTTATAACGACAAATTTGTCTCGGGGTATTTCAACATCTATATTTTTTAAATTGTGGACTTTTGCACCTTTAATTACGATTTTATCTATTGCCAATTTGCTTCTTCCTTTCATGTGTGTGAAAAATTGCAATAGCAATCATATAGCATTTTTCATCATCTTTTGAAGTTCAAATATCTTATCCCTGAGTTTTGCGGCTTTTTCAAATTCAAGGTCTTTTGCAGCTTTTTTCATCTCTTTTTCAAGCTCATTTATCATTTTCTCAATAGACACCTTGTCTATTACTTCTGCCTTCTTCACTTTATAAGTGCCCTTATCTTCAGCTACCTTTGTAGCCTCTATCACATCTCTTATGCCTTTCACAATCGTCTTTGGCGTAATGCCGTGCTTTTTGTTGTATTCCATCTGTATGGCTCTTCTTCTATTGGTTTCATTTATGGCGTTTTTCATAGATTCTGTTACAACATCTGCATACATGATGACTCTTCCCTCTGCATTTCTTGCAGCACGTCCTATAGTCTGTATAAGTGAAGTTTCAGAGCGCAAAAAACCTTCTTTATCTGCATCGAGAATGGCAACTAAAGCAACTTCAGGCAAATCCAAACCCTCTCTCAATAGATTTATTCCAATTAAGACGTCAAACTTGCCTAACCTCAAATCTCTTATTATCTCCATTCTTTCTATCGTTTCAATATCCGAATGAAGGTATTTGACTTTTACGCCCATGTCCCTAAAATAATCTGTCAAGTCTTCAGCCATCTTTTTCGTCAAAGTCGTGACTAATACTCTGTATCCTTTTTCAACAGTCATTTTTATTTCGCTTAGTAGATCATCTACTTGTCCTTTAACAGGTTTAACAACGACTTCTGGGTCTACAAGCCCTGTTGGCCTTATTATCTGTTCAACAACTCTTTCAGAGTGCTCCAATTCATATGGCCCTGGTGTAGCAGAAACACATATAAGCTGATTTATCCTTTCTTCAAATTCCTCAAATTTCAAAGGTCTATTGTCAAATGCAGACGGAAGCCTAAAACCAAAATCTACCAAAGATTCTTTTCTGGCTCTATCTCCATTGTACATGCCTCTAATCTGCGGTATTGTGACATGTGATTCATCGATGAACATCAAAAAATCGTCAGGAAAGTAATCCAATAGCGTATAAGGCGGGCTTCCCGCTGCTCTGCCTGATATGTGCCTGGAATAATTCTCAATTCCAGAACAATACCCAACTTCTTGAAGCATCTCAATATCGTAATTAGTCCTCTGTTTAAGCCTTTCAGCTTCTAAAATTTTCCCTTGATCTTTAAGCTCTTTATACCTTTCTTCCAGCTCTTTTTCTATGCTTTCTATGGCTTTTTTTAGCTTTTCCTTCGATGTAGCATAGTGTGATGCTGGAAAGATAGCCACATGACTTCTTTCGCCGATTATCTCGCCAGTCAATACATCTATTTCTGTGATTCTATCGATCTCATCGCCAAAAAGCTCGATCCTGATTGCTTTGTCAGATGATGATGCTGGGAAAACCTCTATCACATCACCTCTTACCCTAAACTTGCCTCTTACAAAATTTATGTCATTCCGTTCGTATTGAATGTCAACAAGTTTCTTTAAAATCTCATCTCTATCTTTTATCATACCGGGCCTTAAAGAAAGCATAAGCTCCTCATAATCCTCCGGATCACCTAATCCGTATATACATGAAACACTGGCAACGATAATCACGTCTCTTCGCTCGAAAAGGGCTGCAGTAGCTGAATGCCTAAGTTTATCAATTTCTTCGTTTATGGATGCATCTTTTTCAATATAAGTATCTGTCTGTGGAACATAAGCCTCTGGTTGATAGTAGTCATAGTAACTTACAAAGTATTCTACAGCGTTCTCTGGAAAGAATTCTTTAAACTCTGCGCAAAGCTGAGCTGCTAAAGTCTTATTATGTGCAATTACAAGTGTAGGTTTATTGACATTCTTTATGATATTTGCCATAGTGTATGTTTTGCCAGAACCGGTGACCCCTAACAATGTCTGACACTTAAGGCCCATGTTTACGCCTTCTGTCAATTTTCTTATTGCTTCTGGCTGATCACCTGTAGGCTTATAATCTGATACAAGTTTGAACTCACTCATTACAAACACCTTCTATAAACATTCCCAAGCATTTTATAATATTATACCATATATAAAAAATCAACACAAACATATGTTTTTAGCCGGCATGTGCCGGCCTTTAACATATCTTTACTACGCCATTTATGTATTTAGGAACAATTGAAAACATATCTATCCTTGTGCAAAACTCCACATCATCGTGATAACCTAATTTTTCAATCCTGTTTAAATGATAACCGTATTTCATTATGCCTAAAACATTGTCTTTAAATGATTCATATAGAAAATATGACGCCTTTGACAAATCGTCACTTTCATACGGCTTTAGTTCTTTAAGCTTATGCAAAATAGCACCGGCAGTTATAATATCGTCGATGGAGAATTTCCCCTCAGTGCCAGCACAGATGATTACTACATCTTTGTCTTCTTTTTGGATGTATTCTGCAATAGATGAAACATTTAAAAGACATCCAACAACCACATCATCTGATGAAGAAGCCTTTTTTAAAGCCCTCGTACCATTAGTAGTCGTCAATATGATAGTTTTACCTTCTACAACATCTTTTGAATATTCCAAAGGCGAGTTGGAAAGATCAAAACCATCGATTTTGACGGCATTTCTCTCGCCACCTAATAATATTTCATCTTTGTCAAAATTGTAAGACAAGTTTACAGCTTCTTCAATATCAGCTACTGGTATAACCTCTTTTGAACCATTGACAAGAGCTGTCGTTATGACACTGGTAGCCCTAAGCGTATCTATGACAACCACCAATTTGCCTTTCAATGTTTTATCAGAAACAGCATTGTATGTTTCATAAGTTTCTACAAACATCTGCTTTACCTCCTAATGCTTTTTCGTAAACTTCCGCAACAAACTCTTTATCAAACCTCCATTTTCCATGTCACTTATGCTGTATAAATTATCCGGATACTGTGGTACGATAAGCAGTCCAAGCCAATTTATCCCCTTGCAATTTCTGTATTCATATCTGACAAAACTGCCATCAGCCTCTCTTACTGTAATAAACAATATGGTTGGATTTGTTGAAAGCAATCTTTTAATGTCATCTTCACTGTTAATCTGAATATCATTTATCTTTAAAATCACATCGCCTGGCTTTATTCCAATCTGTTCAGCAGGAGAATTTTTTACTACAGACAGCACCATCAAACCAGTATCTTGGTATTCAAAAAGCGGTTTTTTCGTCTTTTCTTCCCTCTGCCCAATTATAATGATTAGCTCATGTGCCAACGGTCCAAAGATAGCCGCAATCCATTTGAAAATATATATTTTAATGCTTAAAAGAGATAATCCTATCAATATTAAACTAAAACCCAGAAGCCTTATTGACGATCTATGGGCTCTTTTCTTAGGCATCTCTGTAAGAGCTATATCTCCATATCCAAGTGCAGCAACTACAGGTATCATGATAAATACAATATCTTTTAAATTTGAAGAAGGGCCTAAGAGAGGCCACCAATCAGGCATGTTTATGGATGATGCACCACCTAATATGGCTGTCGTCGTAGACAAGGCAATGAATGGTATAGGCCAAAATTTCTGCATCGTATATCCACCGGCAACATTGCCGTTTTTTAGCCTTACGAATACAGGTACACTGTTGGCTGCACCATCCAGGTAAATGAGTATGCTTTCCATCAGGTGGAGAATACCCACTATAGCCATAAGCCCAGATACATTTACGTTTGGATATCCAGTTATCAAGCTTATAAGCGATACAATCCCACCAGCGTAAGAAAAACATATATACCTTGGATTTATCAGCATTAACAGTATTGCAAGTGGAAATACGTATTCTATACCAATATTGTCTATTGTTATTCCTAAAAAAACTATTACTATGCTTCCCAATATGCCTATCAAGAAACCATATATAACGGAATCCAAAACCTGATCTTTAAGGGGTGTTTGCTCTTTTCCCACCATATGCCTTTCAATCTCTACATTCCTCTTGTACTGGAAGTAGATAAAGGCAACGACAAGCCACATGAAAGGGTTTAAGATCATCAACGCAATAGATTTAATGATAAGCCATATTAAATTAATGTATATCATATAAACACCTTATTTGATCTCTGATTTTACTATGTCGTATGCTTTTATAAGCTGTGTATCGCCTTTTAAATCCGGTGTGTCCGTCACGACATAGTTTTTTGGAAGCTCAACAACGTAGTTTGGCTCAATGCCCTTCCCTTGGATGTTTACACCGCTTGGCGTGTAGTACCTTGCAGATGTGTACTTAAGAGCAGTACCATCGCCAAAATCTATGACAGACTGTACCAAACCTTTGCCAAATGTCTTTGTGCCCACAAGCACTCCAACCTTTCTGTCTTTTATTGCGCCTGACAGTATTTCAGAAGCACTGGCGCTTCCGCCATTAACAAGGACAGCTATCGGCTTTTGCAACCCTGGCCCTTTTGCATATATCACTTGATTGTCCTTGCTTTGTCTGCCTTTTGTAGATACTATAAGCCCCTTTGGCAAAAGTTCATTAGCAATATTTACACACTGTTCCAATATGCCGCCTGGATTGTCTCTTAAATCTATGATAAGTCCTTTTAAGCCCTGTGATTTAAGACCATCGAGAGCTTTTGTAAAATCAGCAGATGTGTTTTCATCAAACATCGTCATCTTAATGTAGCCTATGTTGCCTGGCAGCATAGTGCTGCTTACCGTCTGCAGTTTGATTATCTCTCGCGTCAGAGTCTTAGTAATAAGCTTATTGTCTCTCATCAAAACAAGTGATACTTTCGTGCCTTGAGGCCCTTTCATCAAAGAAACAGCTTTATCTAAATTATTTCCATTAACCTTGACATTGTCTACAGATACTATTATGTCGCCAGATTTTATTCCGGCTTTCTCTCCCGGCGTTCCTTTCATTGGCGAGACAACTACGATATGCCCATCTTTGTCAACTGAAACCACGATGCCAACACCTGCATAAGAGCCTGTCGTCTGTGTAGTGAAATCTTGGTAATCTTTTTTATCCATGTAAACCGTATATGGATCTCCAAGAGAACTGGCAAGGCCCTTTATTGAGCCATCAACAAGTTTAGATTGATCTATCTTATCAACATAATCATTTGTCAGTATGTTCTCAACTTGAAAAAGCTTGCTGTACTGCTTAATAAGGTTGTACTCTTCTCTCGGCACAATCACCGAACCGCCGTACGCAAGTGGAATAAGCCTTGTAAGGTAGAAAGTCATTATGCTGCTTACAAATACAAGTAAAATCGCGCCAGCAACCATTCTTTTTTTGTTCATATATTTATCCATTCCTTTCTTTAAAGCCAAAATATTAAACTGCCAAGCATCAAAACAGTTCTCTAAATTATATGATGTTACATCTTATTATACAATAATATGGTGACAAAAAAAATAGACTGGTTATTTTAACCAGTCTAAAGGATTTACGGGCACTCCATTTTTCCTTACTTCAAAATGGCAATGAGGCCCTGTTGACAGCCCGGTGCTACCGGCTTTCGCTATCTGTTGGCCTCTTTTCACCGTTTCACCGACTGTAACTAAAAGTTCAGAATTATGACCGTATAAAGTGGTTATGCCGCCGCCATGGTCAATTATAACTGCGTTTCCGTATCCACCATAGTATCCTGCATATATGACTTTGCCATCTGCTGCAGCAACTATGGCGGCTCCATATAATGCAGCTATATCAATCCCTGTATGCATTATATACTCATGCAAAATAGGATGATATCTTGTCCCAAATGGCGATGTTATTGTTGAACTGCTGGGAACAGGCCATCCAAGCTTTCCACCTGTATAAACAGTGTTAGATGACTGCAATTTGGCTATGGTGCTCTCCAATTGCTTTGACTGCTCTAAAAGAGCCTTTTCTTGCTCCTCATATAGCTCTTGTTGCCTCTCTAAATCTCTCATGAATCCTTCCCTTGATGACAAGGCAACTTGAATATCTCTTTTTCTGGCCTCTACCTGATTTTTATAATTTTCTGCATCCTGCTTTGCTATAGCTAATTGCTTCGTCTTTTCCTCAACAGTCTTTCTCTGCTGCTGATATGAATTCAAAAGATTGACATCAAACCCAACAAGCCTTTCTACTAAATCAAGCCTTGTTACAAAGTCAGCAAAGCTTTTTGCACTTAAAAGCACATCAAGATAACCTGTTTCTCCACCGCTTATGTACATGGCCCTTACTCTTTCTTTCAATACATCCCTTTGACTTTCTTCCGTCTTTTTGGCCGTATCAAGCTCTTGCTGTGCTTTATTTAATTTTGCTATCGCATCATTTAATTTCGCCTCTGCATCGTTAAGCTGTTTCGTAGTATCGTTCAATTTCATATCGAGATCTTGTATTTCCTTTTGTATATCCTGCTTTTGACTTGCAATCTGGTTCTGCTTAGCCTTGTTTTGACTTATAGCGCTTTGAACATTGTTTAATTTGTTTTTTGCGTCTTGCAGTTGGTCAGCTCTGGGAAATGATGTCGTAAGAAGCATCACTGAAATTAATAATGTAAAAATTATCTTCCTCCATTTTCCTTCCCTCAATAATATACCTCCTCAGACATTTAAAAATCTCTTTATAGATATGCCACTGCCAATGGCACCTATTAAAGAACCCATAGCCAAAAAGTACACAAGTGATTGCTTTATCACGACACCTGCAGGAAGAAGCGTAAATATAATCAATTTGTTGTTCACAAGGTCTGAAGCATATCCGTATATAAAGCCCAATATAGCTATAGCCAGCACTGAACCGACAAGCCCTAACACAATGCCTTCTACAAGGAATGGCCACCTGATAAACCAATCTGTAGCGCCAATATACTTCATGATGTTAATCTCTCTGCGGCGTGCAAACACTCCCAATTTAATTGTGTTTGAAATTATTACAACTGAAATTATAAAGAGAATAAGTATTACAAAGAGGCCAACAATCCTTATTATCTTTATAATTCCCAGCAGTTTATCTACCACATCTTGTCCATAGCTTACCTGCGTTACACCGTCAATCTTTTTTATCTCTTCTGAAACTTGCTTCATCATGTTTGCATCTGTCACTTTGACTATAAAAGACTGCGGCATCGGATTGTCATTTTCCAAGCCATTTACTAAATAGCTTTTGTCGCCCAACTGCTTTTTAAAATTATTAAGAGCGTCTTTTTTAGACTCAAACGTTATGGATTTTACACCGCTTATTGCCTTTATCTCCTCACCCACTTTTGCCACTTTAGCAGCATCATAATTATCATTTATGAATGCTTTAAGCTCCAATTGCGATTCAACTTGGCTGGCCATAGAATCCACGTTAAGTATGATTATCAAAAACAGCCCTAATATCAGCAGTGCCGCCGTAACAGAAGTAATAGATGCAACTGTCATCGCTCTGTTTCTTTTGACATTCGTAAGACCTTCTTTTATGTAATATGCTGCAGTATTAAGCTTCATATCCGTAAACACCTCTCATCTCATCTCTTACTATATTCCCTTTTTCAAGAGCAATGACCCTTTTCTTCATCGAATCAACAATATCTTTCGCATGTGTAGACATTATTACAGTTGTTCCCCTTTTATTGATTTCAGACAGCAATTTTACTATTTCCCATGACGTATCAGGATCTAAATTACCCGTAGGTTCATCAGCCACAAGAATCGAAGGCTCATTTACAATCGCCCTTGCAATTGACACCCTCTGCTGTTCGCCACCAGACAATTGCTGCGGATATGAATTGGCTCTTTCGCTTAATCCAACTAAAGACAAAACCATCGGTACCCTTCTTCTTATATACTTAGGCTCAGCTTCCACAATCTGCAGTGCAAATGCAATATTCTCATACACTGTTTTATTCGGCAAAAGTTTAAAATCCTGAAACACTACGCCAATATTTCTCCTTAAATACGGCACTTCTTTTCTTTTCAACTTTGTTATATCTTTTTTATCTACAAAGATACTTCCTGTAGTAGGAATTTCTTCTCTCAAAAGAAGCTTTAATATCGTAGATTTCCCCGCACCACTTGGCCCCACCAAAAAGACAAACTCGCCATTGTCAATCGTAAAATTGATATTTGAAACAGCGATAATGTCATTTTTGTACTTCTTTGAAACCCCAACAAATTTAATCATTTCCTGCAACATTCCTTTCGAAATTATTTTTACTATGGCAAAAATTTCGCAAACGTCATTAAAACCTTAAGTATTACGGCATCATTAAACTGTTTAGGATCAAATCCTGTCAACTTATGTATTTTATCTAATCTATAAACTAAAGTGTTTCTATGGATGTACAAATCTCTTGATGTCTCGCTTAAATTCAAACTATTCCTGAAAAAAGCATTGAGAGTCGTAACAAGTTCATCGTCATTGAAATAATCCAAATTGCTATCTGTAAAAGCCATAAGAAACCTCTTAATGTCATCATCTGAAAGCTTCAATAACAGCTCCTCTAAAGCATAGCTTCTGTAAAAGTAAATCCCCTTCTCATTGTTATCAATTTTTTTCCCAAATTTCAATGCTGTAGACGCTTCATCATAGCCTTTGCTTATCTCTTTAAAATTGTAGGCTTTGTTTGAAACACCCATATCTATCCTAATATATATTTCGGATTCTATTGTATCCTTTAAAGTTTTTGCAGCCATATCAATATCCGTTAAAGCTGTCTCTAAAAGCAAAACAGCAAATCTATTTTCACTTAGAATGATGGTTTGATAGCTGTTCTTTTCAAATATGTGCCCCACCATTTTATAGGCATCATAAATCTGCTCACTTGACTCAATTATTATAACTCTATAAAGTTCTTTTTCCTCAATTTTAAATTTTTGAAAGTAATACTCCATCTCATCGCCTTTTAAATCACCTAAAAGAAGCTTTAAAAGCAAGTCGTCTTTCGACAACTGATTTGACATGTGTTCAAAGCTCATTGACAACAGCATGACAATGTTTCGAGCCTTCTCACCAGTACCTTTAACGCCGACAGTCAAAAAACGCCATCCGTTTACAAATATGTTGTAGAAAGTCATGGCTTGACATTCGTATACATCCTTTTTATCTATAAATTCTCTGTTTACGACAAAAATTCCTTCTTTTTTTAAAGAATTTTCTTCACCTGAAAAGATCAACTTGCCATCTTTATCGATGAGATATATTGGAACATCTACATATCTTTGAAAATCTCTAACGGCTTTTTTAATATTATCGTAAATACTCATACAATACCACCTTAATATAAAGTATATAATAATTATACAATATTTTGTAGTAGAAAAAATAGGTATTGTAGAAATTAACAAAATTTTGCCGTAAAATGTCACAAGCGTTTTTTGACAAAACTACTTTATGAATTTCTACATTTTTGTATTGCAATTTTCAAAAAATGTAATATAATATTGATAACACTCTTATCGAGCTAAAAATTTGGCTTCAAACGGTTTACTGTAAGAATATGCTGCAGTAAACTTTTTCTAAAAATTGCAGTTTACAAAAAAAATATTGCACATAAAAAATTTTAAGGGGGTTATAAAATGTTGAAAGAAGGAAATATAAGGATACCTTCTGGGTGCGCTATTAGCGGCATAATAGATAGATCTGGAGCGGTTTTTTCTGGCCAGATAATTGCCGATTCGATTGCAACGATGCATGATAGATCAAACGGCCTTGGTGGTGGTTTCGCTGCCTATGGCATTTATCCTGAGTTTAAAGAGCATTACGCATTCCACATGTTTTACGACAACACAAAGGCAAAACAGGAAACTGAAGAATTGCTTAAAGCAAATTTCGTCATAGCTTACGAGGAAAAAATACCTACAAGAAAAACAGAAAGCATAAAAAATGCTCCTCTTATCTACAGATACTTTGCATTGCCTAAACTTGAAGTGTTAAATGCCAATGAAATTACCGATGAAGATTTCGTCGTTAAATTTATCTTCAATGTAAATAAAAACGTGGATGGAGCGTATATTTTCTCCAGCGGCAAAAACATGGGTGTCTTTAAAGCAGTTGGTTATCCAGAAGACGTAGCTGAGTTTTACAAATTAGAAACTTACAATGGCTACATGTGGACAGCTCACGGCAGATTTCCTACTAATACTCCTGGATGGTGGGGCGGTGCACATCCTTTCAATCTCTTAAACATATCAGTAGTACACAATGGAGAGCTTTCTTCTTATGACACAAACAGAAAGTATTTAGAAGAATTCGGATATTCTTGCACACTTCAGACAGATACCGAAGTCGCTGCATACATCTTCGATCTACTGTTAAGAAAGCACAATCTACCTGTGTCTTTGGCGGCAAAAGTCGTAGCGTCACCTCTGTGGAATCAAGTTGAACGCATGCCTCAAAAGGAAAGGGAACTTTATCACAGTCTCAAAATGATATACAGCAAAGCTTTATTGAATGGTCCTTTCTCACTCATCGTAACATACGATAATGGCTTCATCGCCATCAATGACAGGATAAAATTAAGACCATTAACAGCCGCAAGCCACGGTGATGTAATTTACGTGGCAAGCGAAGAATCAGCTATAAGGCAAGTCTGCAAAAATCCTGATAGAGTATGGATACCTAAAGGTGGAGAGCCTGTAATTGCAGAGATGGATCAGCAAAACGTCTCTGAGATTTTCAATAAAAAGGAGGTTACTGCATGAGCCTTAATTACCTTACACCAGAATTTAAAGTGATAAGAGATTACGATAAATGCATAAACTGCAAAGTCTGCATGAGACAATGCGCAAATGAAGTACACAGCTACGATGAAGATTTAGGCAAAATGGTAGCTGACGATTATAAATGCGTAAATTGCCAAAGATGCGTCGTAATGTGTCCTACACATGCTTTAACAATAGTAAAACATCCTCAAGTTTTCAGAGAAAACGCCAATTGGACTTACGATGCCATAAGAGATATATACAGGCAAGCAGAAACAGGAGGAGTTCTTCTGTCAGCCATGGGAAACGACAGGCCATACCCTATTTACTGGGATAAGATGGTGATTAATGCAAGTCAGGTTACAAACCCTTCTATAGACCCATTAAGAGAGCCAATGGAGTTAAAAATTTTCATAGGGAGAAAGCCAGATAAAATAGAATTAGACGAAAATTTAAACGTGAAGACAAAAATGCCTCCACAGCTAACATTAAATTACCCTATAATGTTTTCCGCCATGTCGTATGGTTCAATAAGTTACAATGCTCACGCATCACTGGCAAGAGCAGCAAAAGAATTAGGAATATACTACAATACTGGTGAAGGCGGTCTTCATAAGGATTTTAGAAAATACGGTCCTAATACAATCGTTCAAGTGGCATCAGGTAGATTTGGAGTTGATAGGGAATACTTAAAAACTGCTGCGGCAGTTGAGATAAAGATTGGTCAAGGGGCAAAACCTGGAATTGGCGGTCATTTGCCTGGTGAAAAAGTAAGCGAAGACATTTCCGAGACAAGAATGATACCTGTAGGCAGCGACGCCATATCACCTGCACCACACCATGACATCTACTCAATTGAAGATTTAAGTCAATTGATATATTCGCTAAAAGAAGCAACAGACTACAAAAAGCCTGTCGGTGTGAAAATAGCTGCAGTCAACAACGTGGCAGCCATAGCATCTGGCATCGCAAGGGCTGGTGCTGACTACATCGCTATAGATGGTTTTAGAGGCGGTACAGGTGCGGCTCCAAAGCGCATAAGGGATAATGTAGGCATTCCCATCGAGTTTGCCATAGCATCAGTAGATTCAAGGCTTCGCTCAGAAGGTATAAGACACACCATCTCCCTCATAGCAGCAGGCAGCATAAGAAGCAGTGCTGACATAATAAAAGCTATTGCGTTAGGCGCTGATGCAGTCTATATAGGTTCTGCGGCACTCATCGCACTTGGTTGTCACATGTGCCAACAATGCTACACCGGAAAGTGCAATTGGGGAATAGCTACTCAAGATCCTAATCTCGTAAAAAGATTAAACCCTGAAATAGGATACAAAAGGCTTATAAATCTCATTACAGCTTGGGGCCATGAGATACAGGAGATGCTTGGCGGTATGGGTATAAACGACATTGAAAGCCTAAAAGGCAACAGGCTTATGCTAAGAGGAATAGGCATGACACAGAAAGAACTGGATGTATTAGGCATACTGGCAGCCGGAGAATAAAATCTTTTAATATTACATTTATCAACTATTAATCTACCATATTGAATGAAAGGATTGAAATATATGAAGAAGGTTTATGCCAAGGAAGAAGTTTGCGTTGGATGCAAACTTTGCGAGGTATACTGTATAACATCCCACTCCAAGTATAAAGATGTTTTGAAGGCATACAAACTCGACAGCAACCGTCCAGCTCCAAGAATCGTTGTAGAAGAAAATCGTCCATTATCCTTCTCGCTGCAATGCAGACACTGTGATGATGCTCCATGTGTAAAGGCTTGTATAACAGGTGCAATGCAAAAAGATCCTGTAACAGGTGCTGTAACTTGCGATACCGATAAGTGTGTAGGATGCTGGACATGTGTCCTCGTTTGTGGATTTGGAGCAATCGTAAGAGACACAAACAATAAAATTGCTTCAAAGTGCGATCTGTGTGCAGAAGCTGGTGAGCCTGCCTGTGTAAAAAACTGTCCTAACGAAGCTCTCGTCTATGAAGGAGGTATATAGATGAATATAGTAATAATCGGAAACTCCGCTGCAATGGTTGGAGCAGTGGAAGCCATCAGAAAGTACGACAAAACGTCAAATATAACCGTCATATCTGATGAAAAATACCACGTGTATTCCAGACCTTTAATATCGTACTACCTTGCAGGGACAGTTACAGAAGAAAAAATGACATACAGAGACAAGGACTTTTACCAAAAAAACAATGTGAAAGCCATTTTTGGTGTAAAAGCAGTATCTATTGATGAAAACAAGAAAAATGTCATGCTTGAAAATGGCGATTCTGTATCGTACGATAAACTGCTTATAGCAACAGGTGGCAAGCCATTCGTCCCTCCGATAAACGGCCTTGAAAAGAAAAACATCCAGACATTTATAAAACTTGACGAAGCAAAAAGCTTAAAATCAAATATCAGGCCAAACTCAAAAGTAGTCATCGTCGGAGGCGGACTTATAGGGTTCAAAGCCGCAGAAGGACTTCATGAATTAGGAGCAGATGTCACCATCGTTGAGCTTGCCGACAGGATTTTAAGCACTATCCTTGATAATGAATCCGCATCTATAGTAACAAAAAGGCTTACAAACGACGGTATAAAGATTAAGTTAAATACAACAGTAGATGAAATTATAGGTGACGACTATGTAAAAGAAGTACATTTGAAAAATGGTGAAACATTGCCTGCCGACCATCTAATATTTGCAATAGGCGTAACTCCAAATACAGATGTTGCAAAAGGAACATCCATAAAAGTCAATCGCGGTATATTGGTAGATAAACATATGAAGACTAACCTTGACGATGTATACGCTGCTGGAGATGTGGCTGAAGGATACGATATGCTTATCGATTCAAACAGAGTCGTGCCTATATGGCCCAGTGCCTACATGCAAGGAGAGATTGCTGGTTTAAACATGGTAGGCATTGAAAGTACCACAAAAGGTACATTCCCAATGAATTCCATAGGCTACAAAGATACTTACATCATTACAGCCGGAATCATAAATCCTCCAGATAGCTCTTATGATGTGATAACAAAAGCTGATTATGACAAAAACTCTTATAAAAAAATTGTGCTTAAAGGTAACAATATTGTAGGCTTCATACTGATAAACGATGTTGATAGAGCAGGAATATATACAGGACTAATAAGAGACAGAATAGATGTTTCCCCATTTAAAGATCATCTTATGAAAGATGATTTCGGATACGTGTATTTCCCTAAAGACTTACGTAAATCCAAAATGTTGGATCTGGAGGTGCATTAATGTGAAGACAATCGATGCAAAAGACATGCATTATAAAGATTTAAACGAAATGATAAAAGAATTAGTCAATTCAGGAGAAGATGTGATAAATTTAAAAAATGTGAACGGACAAAGGTATATAGGAGATAACTTGAATGGCAATACCAAAATAAATATAGAAGGTACGCCAGGAAATGACTTAGCTGCATTTATGGACGGATTGACTATTGAAGTGTTTGGCAATGGTCAAGACGCCATTGGAAACACCATGAACGATGGAAGCATAATAGTCCACGGTCATGTTGGAGATGTTGTTGGATACGGTATGAGAGGCGGCTCCATGTATATAAAAAGCGATGCCGGATACAGAGTAGGTATCCACATGAAACAGTACAACGACAAAGTTCCAGTAGTTGTAATAGGTGGAACGCCTGGAGACTTCTTCGGTGAATACATGGCAGGTGGATGCATGATAGTGTTAAATTTAAGCAACAAGAAAGATATCGTCGGTGAATATTGCGGAACTGGAATGCACGGCGGTGTCATATATTTAAGGTGCAATGACGTAGAAGATTACAAACTTGGAAAAGAAGTCATAAAAGAAGAAGCAACAGAAGATGATTTAAAGGAAATAAGCAAATACATCAAAAACTTTTCATCGTATTTCAAGTACGACTACGATAAAATAATGAATCACAAGTTTATAAAGCTTCATCCTGCAGGTCATAGGCCTTACGGAAAGCTGTATGCATAAATAAAACCCATAGGAAGAATAATCTTCCCTATGGGTTTTATTGTTTTATCTATTTAATATCGTCTGCTCTGTCTGCTTGTCAAACAGATGGAGTTTATTCGTATCAAGACCGATTTTGATTATATCGCCAGCTTTTGCTGTCGATCTTGGATCAACTCTCGCTGTAAGCGGCTGTCCTTGTAAATCGAGGTAGAGATATGTTTCAGAACCCATAAGCTCTGTAACATCTACTTTAGTCTCAATCACGCTATCTGGATATGCTTCAAGGAAAACTTCCTCGTCATGCAGATCTTCTGGCCTTATACCCAATACAACTTCTTTGCCTATATAGCTTTCATCTTTTAACCTCTTTACGATTCCATCTGGAACCACAACTTTAAAGCCTTTGAAAGATGCATAAACTTTTCCATTTTCACTTTCAAGCCTTGCATCTATGAAATTCATCTGTGGGCTCCCGATAAAACCTGCAACAAACAAATTATCAGGATGCTCATATATTACTTGTGGCTTATCTACCTGCTGTATGACGCCATCTTTCATGACGACTATTCTTGATCCCATCGTCATAGCCTCTGTCTGATCGTGTGTTACGTATATAAATGTCGTCTGCAATCTGTCGTGAAGCTTTGCAATCTCTGTTCTCATCTGAACCCTAAGCTTTGCATCCAAGTTTGAAAGAGGCTCATCCATGAGGAACACCTTAGGATTACGAACTATAGCACGTCCTAAAGCAACCCTCTGCCTTTGTCCACCTGACAATGCCTTTGGCTTTCTCTTTAAATAATCTTCTATGCCAAGTATCCTGGCTGCTTCCTTTACTTTTTGATCTATTTCTGCCCTTGGCACTTTTCTAAGCTTTAAGCCGAAAGCCATGTTGTCATAGACTGTCATGTGTGGGTACAGAGCATAATTCTGGAACACCATCGCTATATCTCTGTCCTTTGGCGGAACATCATTTACTAATTTTCCGTCAATATATAACTCTCCTTGACTTATCTCCTCAAGACCAGCAACCATCCTCAATGTAGTAGATTTACCGCATCCAGATGGTCCGACTAAGACTATAAATTCTTTGTCTTTAATCTCCAAGTTGAAATCTTTAACAGCCGTCACTCCACCCTGATATGTTTTGTATACATGCTTAAGAATAACATCAGCCATCTTTCGATATCCCCCTTAAAATGGTAAACGTTTGATACTTATATTATAATATTATTTTTCAGTATTTCAAATATACAATACCTATGATATTTACATCCTTTTTTTGTACATTATTAATCATCATCCACTTTTTCTTAATCTGTCTAAATATCTAAACCACATATAAACAAATATTGAATCTATAGATACAATTAAGATAAATTTAAGCATATTTATCCCCCGTTTAATTATCTTTCACTTCTCATCCACGGCGCCAACTTAAATATCGTAATCAAATTGCCTAAAGACATCAATGCCAAAACGTCTATCGTAATGCTGTAAAAATAATGCCAATGTATATATTTAAGTGCTCCAGACAGCTTTAATGCGAACTCTAGCCCAAAAAACAAAGCAGTAGATACAAAGACATTTATAAGCCTCAACATTCTATTCTCCGGATAAGTCTGGGCGTATAATATGCCTATCGTAAATGGTGCGCCAAATGTAAAAAAGAATGATGAATTGAAAATCTTTAAAATGTCGTACCTAAAATCGTACAATTTTAAGTGAAACGCCATATTATCGATTATTAACTGACAGATAGCAGCTAACAGTCCTGCCCATATCGTATACTTTATCTGTTTTAAATCAATAAGCAAGATGAAAATTACCCAAGATGCTATAAAAGTCATCAACCACTGCATAACATCACCCCTTGAAAGTCTCATTATTGATTATTCCCTAAAGATTTATAAATATGTTGACACATTAAATTTTTAATGGTATCATATTAAAAAAAATAAATACTATGTACCTCATCTTCCTTGAAGGTGAGGTAGAGGAGCGGGGCATCAAGAGTAACATGCATTAGGCTTTAAGGAGTCGATGATTGCATGTGAAAGGGATAAATCCGCCGAAGCGTGTAGATACCTTAATATCTACATAGCTGGGCCTATGCATAAGATGTATAGGACTGTCACAAGTAGTTGACCCGGACTATTTGTGATGAGCTATCTCGCTAAGGGAAAGGAGGTATTTCTATGTCTATTAAAGCACAGCTAAAGAAAATACCTTAGCTGTTTTTATTTATACATTGATTTTGATATTTTAAATTAATAAAGTGATGGAGATGATTTTGTGTTTCAAAAGAACATGCGCATAAATTCAAAGGGTCATTTAGAAATTGCTGGGTGCGATACTGTAAAGATAGCAAAGCAATACGGTACTCCCCTTTACGTTATAGATGAAGAGCTATTAAGAGAAAATTGCCGTTCCTTCTACAACGGTTTTAAGAAAAATTATCCAGAAAATGAAGTGATTTATGCCAGCAAGGCATTTATGACAACAGCCATATGTAAAATCATAGAAGAAGAAAATTTAGGGTTAGACGTAGTATCCGGAGGCGAACTCTATACAGCGCTAAAAGCCGATTTTCCTGTTCAAAATATATACTTCCATGGCAACAACAAATCAATTGACGAGCTAACGATGGCATTGGAATACAACATAGGCTGCATCATAGTTGACAATTGGTTTGAACTCAATATGCTAAATGAACTGGCTTTAAAGATGGGCAAAAAACCCAATATATACTTAAGAATTTCACCTGGGGTAGAAGCCCATACCCACGAATACATTAAAACTGGTCAAATAGACTCTAAGTTTGGATTCCCTCTTTTTAACGGAGATGCCCTCGATGCAATAAAGTACGCCTTGACGCTGGATAATGTAAATCTAACTGGTTTACACTGCCATATAGGTTCACAGATTTTCAGCTACGATTCGTATAAGGCAGAAATAGATATAATGATGAATTTCCTTAAAAAAGTAAAAGACACTACAGGTTGGGAAGTCGAAAATTTGGATTTAGGCGGCGGATTTGGAATAGCTTACGTCGAGGAAGATGACCCACAACCTATAGAATTAATAGCAAGGGAGATAATGAAGACAGTTGAAGAATTTTCAAAGGAATTAAATATAAAAAGGCCCAACATAATCGTAGAGCCAGGCCGTTCTATAATTGGCAATGCAGGCACTACGCTTTACACTGTTGGAGCAATAAAAAACATCCCTGGCGTAAGAAAGTACGTCTCAGTTGACGGCGGAATGGCTGACAATATACGTACAGCTTTGTACGGTGCAAAATACAATGCAATTGTGGCCAACAAAGCTCGCAAAATAAACCTTGAGAAAGTTTCTATTGCAGGAAAATGTTGTGAATCTGGTGACATGCTTATATGGGACATAGATTTACCACAGCTTGAAAGTGGCGATATAATAGCCGTAACGTGTACAGGCGCTTACAATTACTCAATGGCAAGCAATTACAACCGCCTCCCTCGACCTGCTGCTGTACTTCTAAATAACGGTGAATCAGATTTAATAGTAGCCAGAGAAACTTATGATGACTTAATCAAAAATGATATAATACCAGAGAGACTTTTAAGTGAAAAGAAAAAGATTATAAATTATTAAAAGGAGCAAAATGCTCCTTTTAATTTTCTCAAATATTCTTATTCACCCTCTGAAGCAGCTTCAGTAGACTCCTCTGCTACATCAGCATCCTTTGGAGCTACTATTGTCAATATAACCTCGTCAGAATCATCTACCTTCTCAACATTTTCAGGAACAACTACATCTTTTACAAGTATCGTATCTCCTATATCTAAATTAGATACATCTACTACAATCTCTTCTGGTATGTCTGTAGGCAGAGCCTCAACATTAAGCTCCCACTTCTGATGCTGTACTAAAAGGCCTTTGCTTTCAATAACGCCTACACCTTCAAATTTAAGCGGTACTGCTGCTTCAACTTTCTCATTCATAGACACTCGCTGAAAATCTATATGTATCAGCTTTCCAGTCAATTCATCCTTTTGTTCATCTTTCAGTATTGCTTGATGCGTAGCACCGTTAACTATCAAATTGAGGAGGACATTCCTGCCGTGTTTTTGTACTATTGTGCGAAGCTTACCGGTTTCGACAGCTAGCGGAATGCTCTCCATGCCTTTTCCGTACAGTATGGCAGGAATGTAGCCTTTTTCCTTCAGCTTGCGGGCCGCATTCTTACCCGGTGTTCTCAATACAGCTTCAAGTTCGACATTTTGCATTGTCTCTCCTCCTTCGTAATTATTTTGTTTAATTTTTAATTAATTATAGCACTACATAACAAAAATATCAAATTTCTGTCAGCAAATACGGTTGACTTATGTCTTTTAAAAAGGATATAATGTAGTATGAAGTTTCGTGCGCCTGTAGCTCAGTGGATAGAGCGTTCGGCTCCGAACCGGGAGGTCGCAGGTTCGATTCCTGTCAGGCGCACCAGAATGCTTGAAAATACTGGATTTTAAGCAATATATGATTTTCATTTTTCTTTTATTCCCACACTTTTCCCACACTAAAAATAAAAATTTAGATTAGAAACATAAAAAGATTGTCTTGGATTGTCATGAAATAAAGCACCCATTTTAGAGTGCTTTATTTCTATCTGTTATTTTTAATTGTTCTTTTAGTGCATATTGAAGTACTTGTGAAAAGTTTATGTTTGCATTTTCTGCTGCCTCATTTAACCATCGTGGGATTGTTACTGTTTTATTTACACTTTTATTGGCCATTTCATCACGAACAGGAGGCATGTAAACCTCGATAAGATTTACAAAAGCACCTTCAGGAACTTTTATCTTTTCTGGAGCTGTTGGTATTGGAATTGTTTCGTTATCCTCTTCCAAATTGTATATATAAAGCTCTAAAGCATCCTTAGCCATGTATAATGCTTCATCAAGTGTATCACCTTCAGTTATGCACCCTGGCAAATCTGGAAAAGTTACAGTATAACCGCCGTTTCCATCAGACTCAAATACAGCTGGGAAAATATATCTATCCATAACAAAACCTCCTTTTATATTTTTATTTTATGTTAGCCTTTTATGCAAACAGAATTTTTTATTTTAACCCTGCTTGCTTTAGGATTGAATTCAATGTTTTAGGCTTTAAGTCTTTGTTGTGATATGGAATTTGAATTTTGCCTGGTTTTGAAGAATGTATCATATGTACATGAGAGCCTCTCTGATTTTTTATTATCCATCCTTCTTTCTGAAGCATTTTTATTAATTCCTTGGGTTTCATTTCCCTCATTCCTGACAATATATTATAGCACGTGCATATCACACGTGTCAATATACTTTGTAAAAATTGTAAAAATCTTAACATAATATATTTTTTTATAAATATTAAACCTTCTAAAATGACTTTTTAAGCACATATTATATTACATTTGCATATTATATCATTGTCATTACTCAATAATTTTTGGAGGTTGAATTTATGGAATTATCAATTGAAGAAATTAAAAACTATTTTGATCTTTATAACAATAAAAAAGATGAAGGTCAAACTCATAACCACGAATTTTTAGGAAGTACCATGTTAGCAGGTGAACACGAAGAAGAAGAACACAATCACAGATTTGCTGGTGTCACAAGCCAAGTGATAAAAGATGGTGATAGTCACGTCCATGCAATCTTAGTAAGCACGGATTTTTATGAAGATCATCATCACGAAATTGGTGTAATAACAGGGCCAGCTATTGACGTCGGTGACGGTAAGCATGTTCATTTTGTAGAAGGCAAGACTACTGTGGATGACGACCACTATCATAAATTCGTCTTTGTAACTTTGATAGAAGATCCGATTTCAAAGCATAAACATTGTTAAGTTTTGAATCGAGATTTTAATGTACCCGGTAAAACCGGGTATTTTTTCATAATACATATTTATCTTAATTAAGCCCAAAATATATTTGGGTGATTTTATGAAAATAAATGGATATTTTTACAGTTTAGAAAAGGCCAATAAAGCTTCTGCCTATTTAAAAAGCATGGGATATAAGGCGTACATCGACATTATCGACAAATATGCAGATACTTATAATGACAAGCAAAATATAGCTGGCACAGAAACAGGACCTACACTGGCATCTCTTGTCTTAAAATCAGGACACACTTTCGACATAAGAAAAAGTCCTATGTTGATGTCAGATCCCATGATAAGCGGAATGGGCTATTACGATGAAACTGCCGATGCAAATATACAGCTTAATGTAGAAGTCAGTGATGATAAGATAAACGATGTAGTAAAAGTTATCAGTTCTTTTGGCGGCTTAACATAGGGCTTTTTAAAGCTCTATGATTTTTTTATTTTAAAATTCTCTTACATTTTATTAACAATTTGTTAATAAAAGTTGGTTATAATTAAGTAGTATATACAAAAAGGAGGTTTAGCCGCGTATGATGATTGAAGTAAACAACGTTACCAAAGTTTACGGAAACCGCAAAGCCGTTGACAACATAAGCTTTTCTGTTGATAGCGGAGAAATCGTAGGGTTCTTAGGCCCAAATGGAGCTGGAAAAAGCTCAACGATGAAAATGATAACTGGTTTTATGCCGCCAACATCAGGCACAATAAAGATTGCTGGATACGATATTATAGAAGATTCTATAAAGGCCAAAAAACATATTGGTTATCTTCCAGAAGTTCCACCATTGTACCTAGATATGACTGTTGAAGCATATCTGGCCTTTGTCTGCGAATTAAAAGAAGTCCCAAATGACAAGAAAAAAGCTACAGTAGATAAAGTCATAGGTGAAGTTGGTTTGTCAGACGTAAGAAAAAGGATCATTAAAAACCTTTCAAAAGGTTATAAGCAAAGAGTAGGTCTTGCACAAGCAATCGTAGGAGATCCAGATGTATTGGTACTGGATGAGCCAACGGTAGGTTTAGATCCAAAACAAATCAAAGAAATAAGAGATATCATAAAAGAATTAGGAAAAAAACATACAATAATTCTAAGTACGCATATTTTGCCAGAAGTAAGCATGATATGCGATAGAGTTATAATCATAAACAAAGGCAAGATTGTAGCGGTAGATTCAACTGAAAATTTGACAGACACCATAGGAAAATCAAAAAGATATTTCCTAAAAGTAATAGGTTCTGTAGAAAAGATATCGACTACTTTAAGAGGAATAAATGGAATTAAAAACTTTAAATCAAAAGTAGATTCTAAAGAAAATTGCATCGACGTAGATGTTGAAACAGATGTAGACCATGACCTAAGAAAAGAGATTTTCTTTTCCTTTGCAAATCAAAGTTTGCCTATCATTGAATTTAGGCCTGTAAACTACAGCTTAGAAGAAGTCTTCCTACAGCTTACAACAGATGAGGAGGTAAATGATAATGAAAATGCTGACAATATACAAAAGGGAGCTTAAGTCCTACTTTCTTTCGCCTCTTGCGTATGTACTGGTAGGCTTTTTGCTGCTTATATCTGGATATTTCTTTGCAACATTTGTCCTTTCAACGCAATACGCCTTGATGTCACCAGTTTTTGGAAATATGGTGTTTGTATTCATGTTTGTAAGCCCTATTTTGACCATGAGGCTAATATCGGAAGAAATGAAAAATGGCACAGATCAACTGCTTATGACATCACCTCTTAGGATAACCGACATGGTTTTAGGAAAATACTTTGCTGCATTGACTGTTTATACATTATCTTTGGTGATTTCTTTAATATATCCTTTGTACCTTAAAATATACAGCACACCTGACTTTGGCCCAATTTTGACAGGATACATTGGGACATTTTTGATGGGTGCAGCATTTATCGCAATAGGCATTTTTGCTTCATCTTTAACCGAAAACCAGCTAATTGCAGGCGTCATAGGTTTTTCAATATTACTGCTCTTTTGGATCGTTAGCTGGCTGGGAGATGTTTTTCAGGGAACAGCAAAAAACATTGTAGACAACATTTCACTTCTGCAAAGATTCACTAACTTTCAAAACGGTGTTTTAAGCTTAAACGACGTTGTCTTCTACTTGAGTGTGATAATATTCTTTGTATTTGTCACTATAATGGTAGTCGACAAAAGACGCTGGAGTTAGGAGGTAATTCTATTGAACAAACTTAGATTAAAATACGGAAGCAACATGGTTTTATCTATCGTTATTTTACTTGGCATATTGATCTTTGGCAATTTAGTATTGGCTCAAAAGCCTGTTAAATGGGATCTCACTAAGTCAAAACAGTATACCCTTTCTGATAAGACGAAGCAAGTATTAAAAAATCTAAAGACAGATGTGACAGTCTACGCATTTTTCCAAAACGACAGTGCAAAGACACAAGTTCAAAATCTTTTAGATGAGTACACAGCATTGTCAAAAAGGATAAAAGTGCAATTCATCGATCCTGACAAAAATCCATCCCTCGCACAAAAATACGGAATTACAGATTACGATACAACATTGTTTTTAAACAGCAAAGATGACAGCAAGAGACAGATCGTAAATTCATACGACATTTTCACACAATCTCAAGAAACCGGTCAGAATATTTTCAGCGGTGAGCAACAATTTACTCAAGCAATAATCAATGTCACCGAAGTCAACAAAATAAATGCTTACATCATCCAAGGCCATAATGAGGTAAACAGCACAGATTCCCTTACGACCTTTAAATCGGCATTGCAAGGTGAAGGCTACAGCGTAAATGACCTTAATATTGGTCAAGCTGGTGGCATACCAAAAGATGCAGGGCTTATAATCATTGCCAATCCAAAATCAGATTACACTCAGCAAGAAATGAATGCTATAATGGATTATCTGAAAAAGGGCGGAAAAGCCTTCATCATGATGGGAGCTGAAAATGGCCCTCTTACTGAAAAATCGATCAATGATATTTTGTCAAATTGGAATGTAAAAATTGACAATGACATAGTTGTGGATCCTTCAAGAAACTATTTTATGGACGCTTTATCGCCTGTACCAGAATATGGATACCATGACATCACTGACAAACTGGAATCAGCTAATTTAGCAACTGTTGCTCCAAGCTCCAGAAGTATTACTTACAAAGCGTCAAGTAGCAGCAATATCTCGATTCAATCATTCTTGACCACCAGCGATAAAGCGTGGGGAGAAACGAATTTCAACAGCAAGCAGGCATCTTACGACAAAAACGACATAAAAGGACCTTTGACATTAGGCGTTACCATCTCTGACAGCAAAACAGGTATGAAGATAGTAGTGCTGGGAAACGACCTTATGGCTACAGATAGAGTTATAGGTTTAGAAGGCAATAGAGATCTCCTTATGAACAGCGCAAACTGGCTTACAAATAAGACAGTGCAGATTTCCATAAGTCCTAAATCTCTCGACTACGCAACAGTGTTTATGACCGGAAAACAAGCTGATTACATGTTCATAGTCACAGTTATAGTTATACCTTTGGTTATCTGGATCATAGGCGGCTACGTCTTCTTCAGGAGGAGAGCTTTATGAAGACTTTTAGAAACACTATAATAATGCTTTTAATTCTCGGCGTACTTGCAGGATACTATTACTACGCAAAATCTACAAAAAAGCCTGCGCCGTCTACAAATATAATCAACATAAGCAAAAGCAAAATATCTTTTGTAGACATAAAAGATGCAGGCAATGAATTGGCTATTAAAAAAAATGGCAGCACTTATAATGTCACAAAGCCTGTCAGTTATAAGGCAGATAGCACCAGCACAGACGACCTGTTTAATTCGATTTCAGGCCTTAAATACAGCAGAAAATTTACAGATACTGATGTAAAAAAATACGGTTTAGATAAATCTGATTTTATAATATCTGTATCATCTAATGATGGAAAAAAGGAAGATTTGATTGTAGGAAACAAATCGCCTGTGGGAAATTCGTACTATGCAAAGCTTAAAAATTCTAATTATATATACGTTGTAGATGCCAGCTCAATAGAAAATTTGCAAATAACCAGCAACGACACTTTGTTTAATTACTTGGACAAAGACGTGTACACAATATCAAAAGACAGGATTTCAAAGATAACATACACAGATTCTACCGGGACTTACGATATAGAAAAAAACAAAAGTGGAAAATGGATGTACAATGGCAAAGAAATAAGCAGCGATAATTCAGAAGCTCTCCTTAATGACATTGTTTTGTTGAATCCGACAGGCATCGATCCAAACAAAAAAATTGTTGGAAACAATTCAAGTTTTACACTGACAATATCAGATGGAAATAAAAGTGAAGAAGTTAAATTTTTGACTGATGACAATGCCACGTACTATTTGCAAAAGAATTCAACTCAGATTGGATTGTATATATCAAAAGACCAATTAAGCAGTTTATTAAGCGATATAAAAAAAGTGATAAAATAAGGAGTCGTTGTACTCCTTATTTCTTTGCCACTTCAATGACATCTTCTTTAATCGTATCTTATCTGTTTCTCCATAAAATTTACTTTTAAGGTAAATAAAAAAATTGTATAATGTATAATATGATTATTTAAAATATATTTTTGTTTTACGATATATTTGTCGGGGGAATTTTGATGAACGATAATTTGATTTTTTCACTTGACATAGGTACAAGAATTGTTGTAGGTATAGTAGGTATGCCAGAAAATGATAAGCTGAAAGTCTTAGCTGTCGAACAAATGGAGCATACAGATAGAGTTATGTTTGACGGCCAAGTTCACGACATCGACAAGGTGGCATCTGTCGCAATCAAGATAAAGGAAAAACTGGAAAAAAAGCTTGGAATAACACTTAAAAGCGTTAGCCTTGCTGCGGCAGGAAGATCGCTGAAAACTAAAATAGTAAGAGTCGAAAAAAACATTGAAGAAAACTACATAGTGAAAGACAGCGACATAGATAACCTGGTACTGTCTGCATTGAACACAGCAAAAGAAGAAATATCTCGAGAAAACCACACTTTAAAGTACCACATGGTAGGATACTCCATAAAAAGCTTTTACTTAGATGGCCTGCCTATAACAAACCTAAAAGACCACACAGGCAAGGAAATCTCTGTAGAGATAATAGCCACATTCTTGCCGTACGATGTAGTAGAAAGCTTATACTCAGTGGCAAAAAAAGCAGGATTAGAAGTATCGTATCTTACATTGGAGCCGATTGCCGCAATCGGCGTTGCAATAATGCCACAAATTAGAATGCTTAACATAGCGCTTGTAGATATTGGAGCAGGTACATCTGACATAGCCATTTCAAAAGACGGGAATATCATATCATACTCAATGGTTCCATTTGCAGGCGATGAAGTAACTGAAACCATACAGCAACATTACCTTACTGACTTTAATACAGCAGAAAAAATCAAAACCACATCTAAAAAAGATATAAAATTCAAAGACGTCATAGGGCTACAGCACCAAATTTCCCGCTTAGATGTTTTAGATTTAATATCGCCTGTTGTCAAAAATCTCGCAAAGAAGATCTGCGATGAAATCGTAAAGTACAATGGAAAAAGTCCATCTGCTGTATTTTTAGTTGGAGGCAGCAGCAATCTTCCCAACATAGCAGAGGAAATAGCAAAAAATCTATCTATACCGATAGAGAGAGTTTCAGTAAGAGATGCCAGCACTATTGCCATCGTAGATTACAAATGCAAAAAATTAAAAGGTCCAGAGTACATAACACCTATAGGCATAGCATACTCCACCATGATGGACAGAAAAAAAGATTTCATAACAATTTATTTCAATGACGAAAAATTAGAATTATTAAACCTGAAAGAAATGACAATAATGGACGTACTTTTAAAAACCAACTTTGATTCAAAAAGATTAATCGCAAAGCCAGGTAAAAATTTGTCATTTTCCCTTAACGGTGAAAATATAATCATAAAAGGTCAAATAGGAATACCAGCTAAAATCTTAAAAAATGGCAAAGTCGCAAATCTTAAATCTAAAGTTGAAAACGGAGACAAAATAGTTGTCGAAAGTGGCATAAATGGCAGTGATGCATCTATTTCGATTCGAGAAATAAAAGAAAAGTACAACGCATCTAAAGTCACTGTCAATGATAAAATTGTAGATGACGATTATATGGTAAAAGATGGGGACGCAATTAAAACAATCATAGATGAAGAAGATTGCTTTTACGTATACATAAATGGCGATAAAAAAATTCTCACAGGTAAACAACAATATATTTTTGTGGATATATTTAACACTGTAGACTTCGACATGCCTAAAAACAAAATTCCTGAGATGACCTTAAACGGCAAAAAAGCATCGTATACGGACATCTTAAAAAAAGGAGATAAAATAGAAATACTTGTTTGATAATAAGGGCCAAATTCGGCCCTTATATTATAATAAGCATCACGATACACTTTGTGAAAAGATATTTTTGTTTGTTGAATTTGACCATTTGCCACACCTGTCTCCCCAGCGTGATACGACTTCTTCGTCTTTTATAAACTCAACAACTTCACAATTGTTTGAACATCCAGAACATATAAACCCCTGCGCTTTATAAGCAAAATCGGCAATTTCAAATCCATTAAACTGTGTATATCCTTTTTTCTTTACAGCTTCTTTGGCAAGTATCGCAGCACCTATTGCACCCATCACTCCATAATATTTTGGCACGTATACTTTCATGCCTAAAGCTTTTTCAAAGGCAGCCTTTATGCCTTTGTTGGCCGCTACACCTCCCTGAAATACAATCGGTTCTTTTATATCCTTCCCTTTCCCTACATTGTTTAAATAATTTCTAACTAATGCTTCGCACAAACCGTTTATTATATCATTAAGCGGATATCCCATCTGTTGCTTATGTATCATGTCAGACTCGGCAAACACTCCGCATCTGCCTGCTATCCTTACAGGATTTTTTGACTCCAACGCCAAATCTCCAAATCTTTCTATTGGTATATTAAGCCTGTACGCCTGTTGGTCCAGAAACGAACCTGTACCTGCGGCACAAACAGTATTCATGGCAAAATCGACTACAATACCATCCCTTAAAATAATTATCTTAGAATCTTGACCACCTATCTCAAAAATCGTATGGACATCTGGTATCAAACTGGATGACGCAATTGCATGGGCAGTAATCTCATTCTTGATGATATCTGCACCTACCATAAGACCTGTCAACTGTCTTCCACTTCCAGTCGTACCGACTCCCTTTACATCTACATCACCATAAAGCCTGTCTCTAATTTCCATCAAAGCCTTTTGAACTGCTTTAATCGGCTGTCCTTGTGTTCTAATATAAACATAATCAATAACCTCATTGTTTGCGTCAATCAATGCCACATCTGTACTGACAGATCCGACGTCAATTCCCATGTATACATCCATTTAAATTACCTCCTTTGCAACAATTTACTATATATCCAAAATTACCCTCAATCTTTATAATTATTATTTACGCATAATTTACAATTGTGGGCAAAAACTATTGTTAGTAA
Organism: Thermoanaerobacterium sp. PSU-2; assembly: GCF_002102475.1. Classification (NCBI taxonomy): domain Bacteria; kingdom Bacillati; phylum Bacillota; class Clostridia; order Thermoanaerobacterales; family Thermoanaerobacteraceae; genus Thermoanaerobacterium; species Thermoanaerobacterium sp. PSU-2. Next base: position 131,381 of record NZ_MSQD01000004.1, read on the forward strand.
ATCACTGGGGGCGATGGCTATGAAAAAAAACTTATATATAATATTATTGACACTATCACTGTTAATAAACATTGTTTTAGGCATGTTGCATGGCAAAAATGGAAATTCAGCGCTTATAATAATTTCAATGCTGACCCTTTTGCTTATAGGGTACATGCTTTACAAAAACAAAGTATCTGAAATGATGCCTGTAAACCTAAAAAATGAATTCCCACCTAAAGAAAAGGAATCCAGCAAAAAGATCAATATTACATTCAGAGATGTAGCAGGACTTGACGAGGTTATTGACGAGCTTAAAATCATCATCGATTTTATAAACAACACTGAAAAGTACGACAGGATGGGTGCTAAAATACCAAAGGGAATACTTTTTTACGGTCCGCCAGGCACAGGCAAAACCTTGCTGGCAACTGCTTTAGCAGGTGAAACAAATTCTACATTCATATCTGCATCAGGTTCAGAATTTGTTGAAAAATACGTAGGCGTTGGAGCCAGCCGCATAAGAGCGTTGTTTGCAAGAGCTAAAAAATCAACACCAAGCATTATCTTCATAGACGAAATCGATGCAGTTGGAAGCAAGCGAAATAACGACAACAATTCTGAAAAAGATCAAACATTGAATCAGCTATTAGTTGAAATGGATGGGTTCAACAGCAATGACGGGATAATCGTAATAGGTGCTACAAACAGGCTGGACATGCTGGATGAAGCCCTTTTAAGGCCAGGAAGATTTGACAGGACTATTCACATAGGAAATCCAAACGTAAAAGCCAGATTGGAAATACTGAAAGTACATACGAGAAATAAGCCTTTAGACACTGACATATCGTTAGATGAAATTGCTAAAAAAACTCACGGCATGACAGGCGCACACTTATCGTCTATATGCAATGAGGCTGCCATTCTCGCTGTAATAAGGCACAAGCAGAGAATAGGAAGAGAAGAATTTGATGAAGCAATAGAGAGGGTCGTCGCAGGCCTTCAAAAGAAAAATCCAGAAGTATTGGAGAAAGAGCGCAAAATTGCGGCACACCATGAAGCAGGTCATGCCATAATCGGAAAAATATTAAACTCCAGCACAGTAGAAAAAATATCCATCGTGCCGCGAGGAGAAGCCTTAGGATACGTCTTAAATTTCCCAAAAGACGATGCCTTCTTGATGACAAAGACAGATTTAAAAAATAAGATAACCATGCTTTTAGGTGGCCGTGCCGCTGAGGAGATAATGTTTAATGAAGTATCAACTGGTGCAGAAAACGACCTAAAGGAAGCTACAAATATTTCATATCAAATGGTTTGCAATTACGGCATGAGCGAATTAGGTCACAGAATATATGACATTAGAATGACAAAAACAACGGATAAAATTGACGCTGAAGTAAATAAAATAATCAATAGCTGCTACACTAATGCAAAGAAAATCCTCTTAGAGAAAAAAGACAAGATAATCTTGATTGCAGATAGATTATTGTCTAACGAGACGATAACGAGAGAAGAAATCGACGAATTGATGAAAGACGAAAAACAAATGTGCATATAAAATAGGCCTTCCTTATAGGCCTATTTTACTGTCTTTTTTCCCTTTTAATAGAAAAGATACAAATCCAATTATAATGTATGTAATGATTGAATTCCTGAAAGTCAAATACGATATATCACTGAAAAAACCTTCTGGAAGCATCTGAATTAACCTATCTCGAGTTACATCTAATTGCCATAAATTATTGTCAAAAAAAATGTGATGAAAATATATAAACCATCTGTTAAAATCCAATGAAACTATGGCTCCTGTAACGAGTAAAAACAATATCACAAAAAGCATACCTCGGTATGTATGATAAAAGACATCCTCTTTTCTAAAATACAGAAACAAAAAAGCCAAAATATAAATAAATATCATTAAGTTTCTAATCAAAAAGCCATTCTCAAAAAGCTTTCTGACATCTCTCATATGTTCCAATTCCCTATCGTTAAAAACCTTCTGATTTTGTCCATCTATTACAGCGTCTATTTGAAGGCTTTCAGATTTCCCATAAAGATAATCTTGAATTCTTAATGCAACTTTACTTAATTGCGATTTATCCATACCTGTAACGTACTTAACACCGTATTTGTCAAATTCATTTATATAGAAATTCAAATTAAACGCCAAGTACTGCAAATTCGAAAGTAAGACAATCAAAAATAAAAGCACAGTCATAATTATAGATACAGTTTTATTTGTAACTTTCATTCACTACAATCCTTCCTTGACGTTTTTTAAAAGAGCTTCATACAAAAGCTTGCTGTTTTTCATGTCCTTGTACAACTTTATCCTTTTGTCGACACTTTCCATTATGGCAGCCTTAACATTTGACGTCGTCTCAAACTCCAAAGAGCTTTTTAAATAGTTTAAAAACTCATTTTCAAAATTCCCAGGAACAGGTATAATTCCTAAAAGTCGCCTCATTCGTACCTTTCTGTAATCAGGATTCATGAACTTTATTATATCATCTATCATGGAAACAAGGTTATTTATTTCGTCTTCAACAATGCTTCCATCTATTATATCGCCTGTGATGTCGTCAAATTCGTCGCTGTCATCATTCATCAGATTTTCGTACTCAGCTAAAATTTCTATATCATTCAGTATATCTTCATCTATCAATGTATCTATCTCATTTTCAAGATAATTCACATCACTTAACAGTCTATTGTAATTGTAAAGCTCAAAATACCAATTAGAAATATTTTCGTTCAACATCTTTAAAAAGTCTTTGACTTTCTTTTTTGTATATCTTTCTTCGTATATACTGCTGTAAATGTCAAAAAAGATTTTTATTTTAGGTTCCTCATGCATAATATCTTCTATCTTTTTGTCTGATTTATAAAATATTAAAAGTCTATTTACGATCCTAATGAGCGAATAAACTATTTCTCTTACATCCTGTATCTTGCTTAAAAGCAAGATTGTATCTTTTAAATACATCTCCAAATCATCTTTTGCAGCATTCTTTAAGTCCAATGTCTGAAGCTCATCTATCTTGTTGGCTATCTCTGCAAATTTATCCCCATAACCTTCTACCAATTTTCCATAAAAATTTTCCTCTATCTCAAAAATGCTCTCTAAAAGTTTCTCGTAGCCAGTGTATTCATGGATCAAACCACTTTTCATGTAATCAAAAAACCTCTTTCTGGAAAGGGCAAAAGGTATAGCTGATATGACTTCCTGAATCCTCTCAAATTTCTCATCTTCATTTTCAAATACAAACTCTTTAATTTTATCGTAAAACTCATCAATGCTTATATTAATTTCATTCTGATTAAAAACCTTTAATTTGTCATTAAACACATCACTGCAATACCTTGCTTCCACAAAATACCCAAATAGCACTTCAAGATCTGCTTCTAACTTATCCTTTTCCTCTTGAAGCGTTTTTATGATGTTATCCTTAATCTTCATGTCTATCTGCCTATAATGCCTAATCCTACTGACAACATCTCTGTAACTTTCAACAGTAACGTACAGTTGGTTATCTACACTTTTTATAAACTTTAAAACACCACTTCTCTTTAAAATGATGTCATATAGATATACAGATTCATATATAAGTTCTAAGACGCAAATTGTCATGATTATGCTTTTTTGTCTTTTAAATACTTCTTTAAGAGCCCTCGAAATATTAGTTTCATCATTGTTATCTTCAATTAGTATCTTTTTAAGTTTTTGAATCTCATCATGATGCATTGTTACACCTCGCAATTATGAATTTTTAAGCATTTTTGATAGATCGTCCAACAAAGAGTAATCATCGTCTTCTAAACTTACTGCCGATTGCAAGTGAGCGGTTCCTTCATAGTTAGATGCAATCTTCTTCTCAATGTTAAATATCAATTCCTTGATTTCAGAGAAGTTTTTCTTTATTTCCTGATTGTCTTGTTGTAAATCCATCAATATTTTATTTAAAGAAACCTTTAAATTTTCACTTTTTTTCTCCTTAGCCATGCTTTCATTAATGAGTTTTACTACGTGTTTATCGAATTCTACACCTATATGCTCCAGAGTCATTTCCAAATGCCTTTTTTCCTGTCTTAAATCCTCCAATCTTTTGTTTAAAGATGCTATTTCCTTGTCCTTATTTTCCAACGCCTTTTTTAAATTGTCCACCTCAATTATATTCTTTTTTTCTTCTTTTATCAATTTGTCCTGCAATTTTTCTACTTCTCTTTCAAGCTTTTTGACCTTTTTGAGTAAGTCTACGCTATCTTTTTGATTCATTATTCTATCATCGTCTTCTACCAATTTTTCATCAGCCACATTCACATTTAGCTCCATGGCTTTATTAATTATATCACCAAGTTCCCGCCTATTGTCAATAAGAAGTGCAGAAACGACATTTTCACGTCCATAATTGCGGCATAACTCAACGATGTTTTCTTCTATTTCGTCAGCATCCATCTGGCTTATCTTCTCATAAAGATCTTTTTTTAGAACCTTCCATGCATCTATTAACTCATCATAGTTAAAATTTCCTTTTAATATTTCTTGCCTTAGTATAGGAACGATTTTTGATGGAGGGCTGGATTTTTCGTTTAGTCTAAATCCGGCAAGCTTCTTCTGGAGATTTTTGTCATTATTAAAAGGTTTTATCAATACGCTGTATGGTAAAGAATACAAAAATATATCTAAACATTTGGCAATATCTATTCCATTTTTGTCTAACAAGGCACATCTTCCCTTCATGCTTTTATAAGTTTATCTTTTCCTTTGTAATTCCTCTCAATAATCTTTTGTGCAAGATATCTGATTCTGGTGCTATCGTTAAATGACGCATCAATAAAAATCCTCTCATTTATGATATTACTTAATAAACCTGTGTTCTTGCCTAAAATTTTGTAAATTGTGTATTGAATCTCCTCTTTCTTTGTTGTCTTGAGCTTTAATATCAACTCTTCAGCCATGCTATCATCAATGTTGGTGTCTAAAATCCTTAATGCATTTAGGCATGCAAAGCCGTCATTATTTCTTATTAAGTATCTGACGCCATTGGTTATTTCCTTGCTTATCTTGCTGTCTTTAAAACCCTTAAGCCTTTTAAGCTCTTTGATTGCACATGATATATCGCTATAAGAATTATTTGGAGATATCAAATATTCAAATAAGCCTCCTAAGTATTTTATCTCACCTAACTGCACTAATGCAGACATAGTATTTATTCTAAGCTCCTTGTCATTCATATACTTTTTGATTATGTCCTTTGCCTCAAAAGCTTCCAAATTTGCCAATGACGTTATGATACAAGCCTTAACATCACTTTTGAAATTCTCATTCTCCAGCATGTTCATTAAATATTTTACAGCCTTTTTGTCCTTTGTATATCCTAAACCTATGATGATATTTATTTTATCTTCTATCAAAGGAGATTCCAATGCCTCAATAAGCCTATCTGTTGCACTTTCAATCCTCATCTTTCCTAATGTTATAGCGGCTTTTTGATTGTACTCATCATTGTAAAGCATCTTCGACAAGCTTTCTATCGCCATCTCCTTTGAACGAGATATAACATTTGAATAGACTGTGTTGAGGCTTTTATTTTCGTTGTTCATGTAGCACTTCAAAATTTCAGACAGTGCATCTTCTCCAAATCGCGAAAGTCTATCTATGAGTCTAAATGCCACATTTCTTTCATTCACACTGAACCCATTGAATTTATTCACCATGTTTAAAATAGGCCTTACACATCTTTCATCACCAATGTCCAAAAGACATTCCGCAGCTTCGATTTTTAAACTTTCATTGTCAAACAAAAGCAAAAGCGTATCAAAAGCAGACTTCTCCTTAATAGTTCTTATGACTTCTATTGCTATTTTCATCTGAATATCCCATGACCAACTCTTTAATACGCTTATAAGAGCATCTCTCCCTGCCTTGCTTAAATTGCACACAGATACTAAGATCCTCAATATAGATTGGTAAATATTCCTATCATTTAAATTCAGTGCTTTAGTGCAGTATAAAAACATTTCGATAGGGTTCTGCCCTTCCTCTAATATGCTTTTAAATAAATCTATGATTTCAACTTCTATTAAATTCACTCCTTTTTCGCTTGTTGCAACTAATTTAAGCGTTTTTTCATAGATAAGCCGTGCATTTACATCAGATATATAGTATTCAAAAACCTGTTCTTTAACTGATTCCACTTTTTCAGCATTTGCAGCAGCTCCTAAGTATCCTTTACCTTCTTTGATTTCTTCATTGTGTATATTAAAAAACAAATCTCTGTTTTCTTGAAGCAAAGCTCTCCAATTAACAGCCATCATACAACACCTCTTTATCAAATGTGACATCTATTCTCTGCTTAAAATTTCCAGTAACCCATGCTTCCAAATGCAATATCCTGTTTTTGTCAAAAGTCACTTTTATAGAAATAGGCGTACCTGGCTTTATAATGTCAGTAAACGTCAATTGAACTGATTTAAGCCTTTTCATCTTTGGATCGTAAATGCTTTTCCCTGATAAAATGTCAAGCTTTATTCCTGTAGCATTGTCTACTTTCACAATGCCTTCATACACTTTTTCATAAGGTGCTTTCGTTCCTTGTCCTACTAATAGAACTGGCAAATTATTTTTCACATCAAGGTAAATATTCTCTGCTACCACGGGATATATGATGATTTTCCCTTTTTCAATTTTCTTTTTGTTTTCGTTGTAATAATTATACAATGCAGCACCTTTTGCTACCGAATACATAGGATCTAAGTAGCTTATAGTTTTTTTGCCAAAAAAGTTCTCTATCGTTTCCCTAACAGTGCTGTAAGCCGTCATGCCTCCAACTAAGAAGACTTCGTCAATATCTTCTTTGCCTAAATTAGCTTTATTGAGAGTATCAATTATCGGATCTATTATATTGAATCCTAAATTGCCGCCTTTTGTAAGTAAAGGCTTTATACACTCATCATATTCTTTTTTACTTATTTCAAATTCAAATGACTGCCCACTATAGAAATTTTTCAAACTATTCTTATACACTGCATCACCGTATTCTTCACCTGTTAAACCACTGCCTATAGATGAAAACATGATTCTGGCTTTCTCAATCTCCAGCGACAATACGCTAAATATATATCGCTTTGCATCAACATTAGGCAGCATTCGCTTATAATCGACATCATTTAAAATAGAATACTTGTGCAATAAATACAAAACACCACATACATCAAAGTCAACGCCTCCAAGCTGTGTGTGTGGAGATATTGCCAATTCTTCAACTTTATAATCATCACCATTTATTTCCACATTCATTATGGATACGTCACAAGTGCCTCCACCTAAATCAAATACCAAAACTTTTTTTGGCTTGCTAAAATCGTGGATAGCATATCGTTTATCGCTTAACTTTTCTTCATAAATTAGATCCAATAATGCCGCTGTAGGCTCTGATATAAAGATAAGCCGATCCTCTAAAAATCCTGCCGATTTAGCTGCATTTTTAGTAGACTCAATTTGATCATGATTAAAAGACGCCGGAACTGTTATGACAGCACCGTCTACTCTTTCACCATAAAATCTTTCAACGCTTGCCTTAGCAACAGACAAAATTTTTTCCGCCACATCTTCTGGAGTGTATTTTTTGCTGTCAATTTGCCAAACATGATTCCTATTACCAATGTAATTCTTGCTATTGTAGATTACGCGATCATATTCAATGTTTTTCATATTCTTAGCCAATTGGCCTATAAATTCATTCCCATTATCATCCACATAAATGCAGGATGGCAACGTTTTTTTTGTTGTTATACTGCCGTTCTTATCGGAAATTTGCTCTATATCTAAAATATCAATCTTCACATTGCCATCTTCTATATAATCAGCACACGCTACAACTGTATTAGTAGTCCCAAGGTCAATGCCAATATATGGTTTCATTTTTCCTCCTTTACTCCCTCATGGTAAAATAAATTTAGACACACTAAGGAGCCACAACGTCTACATCATCAAACAAATTCAAAATCTCCTCAATATTAAATGTACTATTTGTCTTTGCTCCTCTGTGAACAATATAAACCTTTTTAGGCGTCAATTTCAAAAATACTTCTAAAATATCCTGCAGTATCCCATGATTTATAATAGGAATATTCTCCTGCAACATAGATATAGGTTTCTTTATGTTGTTGCTTATGTTAAGCAAAATCGCATTGTCAAATGACATCAACTCCCGTCCGTACACAAAAGAAGTGCTGCCTTCGGTTAGATTGTCCGAGCTGGTCATTACCAGACAATTTCCAAGAGAGATTTCCTTTCGTATGAATTCCCTTTTGCTATCATACAATTTTATGTCGTTTGCATTTAACACGCCATTTCCGTAAATGGGGCCCATTAATTTTTCATATAGCATGGTTATATGTGACAATGCTCCATCTACATACACATTGTACGGCATGTATTCAAAGTTTTTCTTCATAAGAATCAATAGATCCTGAGCTTTTCCTACAGCAAATGCAGGTATAAAGCCAACGCCATGATTGGCTAATTCCCTTATCACTTCCAGAATCAACTTATCTTGAATTGCCTTATCGTATACGCTAAAGCTTGACGTATATCCAAACGTAGCTTCAGTAATCAGCACATCAGCGTGCATTCCATCTGGAATCGTAAGACCACTATTTGTCTCAACATCTTTTACAGTAAAATCACCTGTATAAAACACCGAAAAACCGTCGATTTCTACATAAGCCCCGCAAGCTCCCAATATATGTCCAGACGGCATAAGTTTCACTAAGACTTTTCTGCCTTTCACAGATTCGTCAAAAAGGCAATCGGTCAATGTCATGCTGTTTATTTTATTCAGCAACTTATAATCAGCATCATTTAGGTTCAAATCCTGCATATTGCTGTTTTTAGAAAAAAATCCGTTCAATATATACTTTGTCTCATAAGACATAATTACAGGGCAGCTTAATCCGCTTTTTATAAGGTTTACAATTCCTCCACAATGATCAAGATGACAATGGGTAATAACAAGCAAATCAATATCTTTAATATCAACGCCAATTTTTTTTAAATTATCATAATATACGTTATCATCTTTAAAGTTAATGCCACAATCTAATAATACATTGACACCATCGTACGTTATTAAGTAACTACTGCCACCTGTACCACCACCTTCTAATAAATTAAATTTAAACAGATTAAAATCACGACCTTTACCATCTACTTCGCTGTAAAGCTGGTAATACTTCTTTAAAATAAATTTATTTTCAGGAAAATACCTAAAATATTTAACCTTTCTAAGCTCATCATCTCCTTTGACGCCCCATTGTATCATAAGCCTAATCATTCTCAAATTGTCGTGATTAAGCTCATAAGCCTTCCTCAATTCAATGCGCCATCTCGCATCATCATCATCTTTATATGCCTCTGCCAATACAGTATGTATTAACGACCGAAAAAATCTGTCAGTATTTTTTTCTGCCATATATAGTAGTTCGTCCTCAATTGAATAATTCCTGCTTTTATTTTTAAAACTTAATATAAAAATATATAAATTTATCCAATTATTTTCTTCATCATAGTTTATCAATTGCTCATATATGCCATCTTTTTTTAACGACAATTCAAACATGTCAAGCAGTAGCACACATTCAATAAATAATGGTATGTTATTCTTAGATAAAATAATATTATCAAAAATGTTCAAAAAGTGCTCTTTCGCATCTTCAATAATACCGAGATAAATTTCAACTTTAACTTGCCATAAAATTAAGTATAAGTAAATACTTCTATCGAGATCGCTGACAAGATTCTTTTGTTTGAAAATGTATTTATACGCATCCATATACCTCCTTTCTTCTACGTATGCTTTAAGCTTGGTATCGTATTCAGAAACTATATGATCGTAAATTGGCTTCACCCCCCTCTGTATATTATATATTTTAATATTTTTTTATAAAAATTTCTACAAAAAAATAAAGCCTGGTTTCATCCAGGCAATTAAATCTTAACAAGATTCTTAGCTGCTTCTGCCACTTCTTTAACTTTTAATATGTCACTGCCTATTGAAGCTTCTACGCTTGCCGCAATCGTTCCTTCAACAAGAGGCGCATCTGCTATCTCAACTTTTCCCGCGTATTCTTCGTCAAGAAATTCTAACGCCATTTGAGCACTCATGACAGAACTTCCTAAATCAACTAAAATTAAAACGCCGTCACCGCTTTCGCACTTTTTTATTTCTTCTACGATTTCGTCTACATTTGTGCCTAATCGCCCATCTTTGGTGCCTCCAGATCTACCTATTCTAATTTTTCCTCCTGTCATCTGGTCAGCCAATTCGTACAAGCCATCCGCCACCTTCTTTGAATGAGACACAATAACTATACCTACCATTAGATCCAATCCTTTCCTCATTGTTGCAACTTATCTACATAATCAGCAACAGTTTTTATCATTAAATAAGCCGATGTCGCTCCAGGATCCTGGTGTCCAATGCTTCTTTCGCCAAGATAACTTGCTCTGCCTTTTTTTGCAGCAATGTCTTTAGTCATTAGAACACCATTGTATGCATCATTTGCCGCCGCTTCTATAGCTTCTTTTAAACCGCGTCCTTCACTTAATGCTCTCTTTAACTCATTCAAGGCAGGTTCCATCGCGTCGATCATAGTCTTGTCTCCAGCTTGCGCTTTTCCTCTTTCTTTTATTCCAGAAAGGCCAGCCTCAAACATCGCGATAATATCATTTTCATCTAATGTGTTTTTACCTGATACTACATTGCCCATTCTCATAAAGAATGTTCCATAAAGCGGTCCAGATGCTCCACCTACAGTAGAAACTAAGACCATGCCAACATTTTTAAGTATTGCGCCTATGTCTTTGTCTGAAAATTGTGGCATCTTATCTCGCACCGCTTTAAACCCTCTATCAAGGTTTATGCCGTGATCAGCATCTCCTATTGCAGCATCCAATTCCGTAAGGTATTGTCTATTGTCCTCTACTATCTTTACTATGTCATCTAAAATGTTTACTACATCACTTTTTGTCAACAACAATATCATCATCCCTTTCAGCTTATATCCTATAATTGCTTAAATGCAGGTGTATCGGCTGATGCATCTAAAAGCCCTTTAAGCTCATCATCAAGTTTTAAAAGTGTTATTGAAAATCCGCTCATCTCAAGGGATGTCATGTATTCACCCACGAAAGTCTTATAAATGTTGATATTTTTTCCCATAAGGTATTCATTCACTTCTTTGTTTGCTATGAAAAGCTCTGAAAGAGGTGTAGCACCAAGGCCATTTACCATCAATGCCACTTCATCACCGTCGTTAAACGGCAAATCAGAAACAATTTTGTCCATAAGTTCTGCAACTATCTCTTTCGCATTCTTTATATTCTCCCTATGTGTACCAGGTTCACCGTGTATTCCAATTCCTATCTCAATTTCATCTTCATCAAGCGTAAAGCTTGGCTTTCCTGCTGCAGGCACAATGCATGGTGTAAATGCCATTCCCATAGACCTTAAATTCTTTATGACCTTTTCCGCAACTTCTTTGACTTCTTCAAGCTCAGCCCCTTCTTCAGCTTTAGCTCCCGCTATTTTATGAACGAAAACAGTGCCAGCAATACCTCTCCTTCCCTGCGTATATGTGCTGTTTTCAACAGCCACATCATCATTTACAATCACTTCTGAAACCTTTATGCCATCCATCTCAGCCATCTCTTTTGCCATCTCAAAATTCATTACATCGCCTGTATAGTTTTTGATTATGAGCAAAACACCTTTTCCTCCATCTACAGCTTTTATAGCTTCATAGATTTGATCAGGCGTTGGCGACGTAAAAACAGCACCTAAACAAGCTGCATCCAACATACCTTTCCCCACATACCCTGCATGTGCAGGCTCATGTCCACTGCCACCACCGCTTACAAGCCCGACTTTCCCTTCAACAGGAGATGACTTCCTTACTACTACATCTACATTATCAAGCTTTCTCAAGTATGTTGGATATGCGTAAAGAAGTCCTGACGCCATTTCCTTTACAACTTCTTCAGGATTGTTAATGAGCTTTTTCATGATATTAACCCCCCATATTTTTTTATTTTTTTATATCTATTGCAAATTCTATGCCAATAAAAAAGGTCATATGCAGATGAAAATATCAGCATATGACCACTTAACTGAAAAGATTTTTTGTTTTTCTTGGTAAAAAGTATCAATCATAAATACATTTTGATATTAATTTTCAACCAAATGAAATTTCCTTGCCTTTGCAGCTACAGTTTTATGTGTCAATCCTAAAGCTTTTCCAGCTTTGTTAAAACTTTTATACCTGGATAATGCGGCTTTGATTATTTTATACTCATAATTTTCCATCTTTTCAATATCGTAATTGTCGCCTAAATATATTACCTCATCGTCTTTGCTGTCTTTCACATTTTTTATATACGATGGAAGATCGTCGAAGTCAATGTACTCTTTATCGCTTAATGTAATACATCTTTCAATGAGATTTTCCAGCTCTCTTATATTTCCCGGCCAATCGTACTTTATCAAGGCTTTTATGGCTGTATTTGTAATAAACTGAACATTTCTTCCAAGTTTTTTGTTCATCTTTCTTATAAAATGCTCTACCAAAACGGGAATGTCTTCTTTTCTATCCCTTAAGGCTGGCAAAAATACAGGTATAACATTTAACCGGTAATAGAGGTCTTCCCTAAATGTGCCATTTTTCATGGCTTCTTCAAGATTTTTGTTTGTTGCCGCAATTATCCTTACGTCTACTTTTATAGTCCTTATCCCGCCAACTCGTTCAAACTCTTTATCTTGAAGAACCCTTAAAAGTTTTGCTTGAATTTCAATTGGAATATCTCCTATTTCATCCAGGAAGATCGTCCCTCCGTCAGCAAGTTCAAACTTCCCTATTTTCTGCATTATTGCGCCAGTAAACGCTCCTTTTTCGTGACCAAAAAGCTCACTTTCTAAAAGTGTGCTTGGTATAGCAGCGCAATTTACCCTTATAAAAGGTTTATCGTGTCTTTTGCTTGAATAATGTATCGCATTAGCAACTAATTCTTTTCCTGTCCCGCTTTCACCACGTATTATGACGTTAGAATCCGTTTCTGCCGCTTTAGATGCCACCGTCAATGCATCTTTCAATTTTCCACTGTTACCTACTATTATGTCAAAGGCTTTATCAAGTTTTCTGCTTCTTTTAAGTTCTCCTTCAAGGTACTCGATTTGCGGAAAATCTTGAAATACCACCAATGATCCAGTAATGTTGCCTCCAGCATAAATAGGAGTCATGTTTAAAAAAAGCGTTTTTTCACCTATGACGTATTTTTTGTTTAAAAACTCACTTCCATATTTTAAGACTTGACTTACATCTATATCTGTCATAACCTCACTTATATTTTTGCCAATTGCTTTATCAAGGCTAAAGCCTGTTATTTTTTCAGACGCCTTATTAAATATAGTTATGATTCCATTATCGTCCGTAGCAATTATGCCAACTGCAATGGAGTTAAATATTTCTTCGTACGCAATAGACGTATTCTTTAAAAGCTCATATGTTCCACTCTCGTCATTTACCTTTTTTAAATCCACTAAAAAAATCTTTTTAATCTCTTCCATTGAAGAAATGCAGTTATCTCCTTCTACGATTATATCGATATCATCGCCTTCTGATGCAAAAAAAGTTATCATGGAAAGCATGCTATTGGCAGGCACAAGCCTTGCGCTTTCAGCTTTTTTAAGCATAACTTTGACATTGTCCTTTTTGCATACGTCATTTACTCTCCTGACTATCATTGCAGATATTTGCGAGTGTATATTAATTGGAGACTTTATTCTCTCACAAATTTTCTCCATACTTTGCATTCCTTCCTCATTAAAATGTGTCATAATTGATAAACCAAAAACAATTATTTGCTGTAAAGATTTCTCGTTGCAATAACATCTACACCAGTATTTAAGATGTTTTTGACAACGACATCTCCTACATTAATCGGTGGCTTTAAAGTTATTTTAGATAGCTCCAATACGGCTTTGCCGATAAGCTCTTTTGGAATTGGCTCTTTAGTCCTGACAGAAACTACTGGAAGATGACCCATTTCAGCCTTTACTATTGTAGTCAGAGTCCTTTTGGGGGCAACTATCTCATCTTCAGCATACTTTAATCCCCTTTTGCACTCATATCCTGTGATATTTACAATTTCCTTTCCTTCTATTTCCACAACCAAGCGACAACCATTGGGACAGACAATACATGTTAACTCCTTTTTTATCATTTTACACCACCTCTACTTCGAATGTGATTTCATCTGCTGGAGATAGATCATCTCTTAAAAATTTCTCTTTTGGCACATCTATTAATATCATCTCTCCTGGTGTTAGCCTCTGCATTTTTTTCCTGACTATATCTCTGCCACCTGATTTCACAGCGATATAAGCGTTTTTATACACATCAGTAGGCCTCATGTGAAATTTAACTTTTGCATCTATATTCTCATAATTTACTATTTGCGGCACCACATATCTAATGCCTGAACCAGCTTTCGCGACGATATATCGGCCTTCTTTTATTAACATATTATTAATGTACTTTACTGCAGAATCAGCCGCCAGCCTTGCTTCTTTTGTTACGTTGTCCACAAGATCGTGCACTTGCAACACATTGCCACAGGCAAATATCCCTTCCACATTCGTCTCCATGCTTTCATTTACAAGCGGTCCCCCAGTAACGGGATCTAATATTATGCCTGCGCTTTTTGACAGTTCATTCTCAGGAATCAAACCCACAGACAATATTAAAGTATCACAACTTAAGTATTTAGCCGTGTTTAATATTGGCCTCTTGTTTTTATCTACCTGTGCTATCGTCACGCCTTCAACTCTTTCTTTGCCGCGTATTTCTATCACAGTATGACTTAAAAGAAGCGGTATGCCAAAATCATCTAAACACTGAACAATGTTTCTGGTAAGTCCACTGGAATAAGGCATAAGTTCAACAACGGCTTTTACTGTAGCACCTTCAAGTGTAAACCTTCTGGCCATTATAAGTCCGATATCGCCAGAACCCAATATTACAATCTCTTTGCCAGGCATGTATCCTTCCATATTTACATACCTTTGTGCCGTCCCAGCCGTAAATATCCCTGCAGGTCTTGTGCCAGGTATGCTGATTGCCCCTCTTGGCCTTTCTCTACAGCCCATCGCAAGTATTATCGCCTTAGCTTTAATCTCCATGACGCCATTTTCTTGATTTACTGCTTTAACTACTTTATCGCTTGATATGTTTAATACCATCGTATTAAGCATAATCTTTATTCCATATTTATTTACCTTTTCTATAAATCTTTCTGCGTATTCCGGACCAGATAATTCTTCTTTGAATTCGATAAGTCCAAATCCATTGTGTATACACTGCTGAAGTATTCCTCCTGGATAGCTGTCTCTTTCGATTATCAAAATGTCTCTTACACCTTTTTCATACGCTTCAACTGCTGCTCCAAGTCCTGCAGGACCTGCACCAATTATTACTATATCGTATTCCATCATCATCTACACCTCGCTTTTTAATAGTTCTTTGTACAAATTTGCGACGTATTCTTTCGCTTTGGCTGTTAAAATATTTGAATTGCCGCCAAACTTTGTAACTCTAAGGGGATCTACATTAAGCTCTCTTGACAGAATCTCTAACACTCTGGGACTGCAAAATCCACCTTGACATCTGCCCATGCCAGCTCTAACACGCCTCTTTACGCCGTCAATGCTTTTTGCTCCAACAGGTCTTCTTATGACATCAATTATCTCACCTTCAGTAACTGTTTCACATCTGCAAATGATCTTTCCATAAGCAGGCTCTCTCTTTATCAGTTCATTTCTTTCCTCATCTGTCAATTCATTAAAGCGGATGACAGGCTTTCTCTTGGGATTAAAATTATCTTTTTCAGCCATTTTAAGTCCTGCATCTTTAAGAATTTCTCTTACCATCTCCGCAATTGCTGGTGATGATGTGAAACCAGGTGATTCAATGCCTGCTACATTTATAAACCCTTTAACATCTGATTCGCCTATAATAAAATCTTCCCCATCCACATCTGGCACAGCTCTTACGCCAGTAAATTGTGTTATCGTCTTCCTTTCGTTAAATTTTTCAACGCTTTTTTTGGCACCTTTTATGGCCTTCTCCAATCCTTTGTAAGTAGTCTTTCGAAATTCCTTATTGATTATATCCTCAGATGTAGGCCCTATAAGCAAATTTCCATCAACAGTTGGCGACACCAGTATTCCTTTCCCCATCTTTGTAGGAACCTGAAATATAACTGTATTTGCCAAATAACCTTCTTCTTTATCTAAAATCAAATATTCGCCTTTTCTTGGATGAATCGAGAAATGTTTATCGCTTACCATGTTGTTTATCACATCTGCATAAAGCCCCGCCGCATTTACTACGTATTTGCTAAAATACTCACTGTCTTGCGTTTTTACCCTAAAAACATCGTCTTCTCTATCTATAGATACGACTTCTTGATTAAATACAAATTCGACGCCGTTCTGTGCAGCGTTTTCAGCCAAAGCTATTACAAAACCGTAAGGACATATAATGCCTGCTGTCTTTGCATATAAAGCAGCAACAATTGTGTCGTTTATGTTTGGTTCAATTTCCTTAACCATATCTGAAGATATAATAGACATATTCTTGACGCCATTCTTTAGCCCTCTATCATACAATTTATAAAGGCTATCTACTTCATCTTGTGAAAATGCGGCAACAAGTGAACCAACTCTTTTCATTGGAACATCCAAATCTTTGCAAAGCTCATCAAACATTTCGTTTCCTCTTACATTTAGCTTGGCTTTCAATGTGCCAGGCACTGGGTCGTATCCAGCATGAAGTATGGCACTATTGGCTTTTGATGCACCACCTGACGCAACATCATCTTCTTTTTCTATAAGCAGAACTTTAATGTCGTATTTAGATAATTCTCTGGCAATTGATGAACCTACTACACCGCCGCCAATTATTATGACATCGTACATTTTACCATCCCTTTCAGCTACCAAAATTAATCTTAAAAAAAGACAAAGCCATATATAGCCGGCTCTCCGGTTATATATGGCTCTCCTATTCTCCGCCATCCTAATATTCAATTGTATCTTTTGTTTATCAATTTAATTATACCACTTAATTAGCCCAATTCATAGACCTTTCTACGGCTTTTTTCCATCCCGCATAAAGTTTTTCTCTTGTTTCATCGTCCATATTAGGCTCGAAATGCCTGTCAACTCCCCAATTCTTTGCTACTTCTTCTCTGCCGCTCCAGAATCCCGTAGCAATACCTGCAAGATATGATGCGCCTAATGCAGTCGTCTCTATAACAGTAGGTCTATCTACAGGCACGCCAAGTATGTCTGCCTGGAATTGCATCAAGAAGTTATTTGCAGATGCTCCTCCGTCAACCTTTAATGCGCTTAGCTTTATGCCAGAATCATCCTGCATAGCCTCTAAGACGTCTCTCGTCTGATACGCCAAAGATTCTAACGTTGCTCTTATTATGTGCTCTCTTTTCACACCTCTTGTCAATCCCAAAATCGCGCCTCTCGCATACATATCCCAGTATGGTGCACCTAATCCCACAAATGCCGGCACTACGTATACTCCATTTGTGTCACTGACCCTTTGAGCGTATTCTTCACTTTGCGGTGAATTGTCAATTATCTTAAGCTCATCTCTTAGCCACTGTATGGCAGCACCAGCTATAAATATGCTTCCTTCTAAGGCATATTCAACTTTATCATCGATGCCCCATGCTATCGTGGTAAGCAACCCATTCTTAGACGGTACAGCCTTTTCACCTGTATTCATAAGCATAAAGCATCCGGTTCCATAAGTATTCTTAGCCATTCCTTTGTCATAGCAGGTCTGACCAAATAGTGCTGCTTGTTGATCACCTGCATCACCTGCTATAGGTATTTCAACGCCAAATATGTTTTTGTCCGTGTATCCGTATACATAGCTGGACGGTTTAACATCAGGAAGCATCGATTCTGGAATGCCAAGATATTCTAATATGTCCTTATCCCACTTCAATTCGTATATGTTGAAAAGCATCGTACGAGAAGCATTAGAATAGTCTGTCACATGTGCCTTTCCACCAGTCAAATTCCAAATTAACCAGCTATCAATATTTCCAAAGTAAAGATCGCCATTTTCTGCTTTCTCCCTTGCGCCTTCTACATTATCAAGTATCCATTTTATCTTCGTACCTGAAAAATAAGCATCAACTACAAGACCTGTCTTTTTTAGAATTTCTTTGTCAAACCCACTATTTTTGATTTCATCGCAGATAGGTGCAGTCCTCCTACACTGCCAGACTATCGCATTGTACACTGGCTTACCTGTGTTTTTATCCCAAACCACAGTCGTCTCTCTTTGATTTGTTATGCCGATTGCTGCAATGTCTTCTGCTTTAATCCCAGTTTTCTCAAGCACCGCCTTAGCCACTTCTATCTGAGAATCCAAAATCTCCATAGGGTCGTGTTCAACCCATCCCGGATTAGGGTAAATCTGCGTAAACTCCTTGTTTTGTGATGCAACTATGTTTCCACTGTGATCAAAGATTATTGCCCTTGAGCTTGTGGTGCCTTGATCTAATGCCATTATATACTTTGACATGCTACGTTCCCCCTATATTCTATATTTCATCCTTTATAAATTTTACAACATATTTATGAATGCCTGATATATCAAAGCTCCTAAAATACCTCCTACTATAGGTCCAAATAACGGAACAATAAGACCATATCCCCAATCAGAATCTCTCTTGCCTGGTATCGGCAATACAGCATGTGCAAGCCTTGGTCCTAAATCTCTCGCTGGGTTTATAGCATAACCTGTTGGACCACCAAGTGTAAGACCAATAACCCAAATTAAAATACCTACTAAGAATGCACCTAATGCCCCAACTTGATTGTGCTCATTTGTTATACCCAGTATTCCAACTAATAGCATTGCAGTTCCAATGACCTCTGTCAAGAAATTGTAAAACAGATTTCTGATGGCTGGAATTGTGCAAAAAACACCAAGTTTTGAATTCTTGTCTTCTGTAGCATGGAAGTGATCTCTATATGCCACATATACAAGCAAAGCTCCTACAAATGCTCCTAAAAATTGAGCTACAATATATCCCGGAACTTGCGACCAAGGGAATTTACCTAAAACCGCCAATGATATTGTCACTGCTGGATTAAAATGAGCTCCACCTATCCATCCCGTAATATACACAGGTACAGCAACTGCAAAAGCCCATCCTGCTGTTATGACTATCCAGCCACTATTTTGACCTTTTGTCTTATTTAGTACAACGTTTGCAACAACGCCGTCACCAAGGAGAATGAGTATCATGGTACCAAAAAACTCGGACAAAATCTTGCCAAACAATGATATTTCCATAAAAACCCCTCCGTTTAAATTTTTAAATTTTTTCTAAAATCTGAAGCTACACTCTCAATACCACCACCTCCTTGTCAGTCGATAAACCAAAGACTTTTTTCGCTTGTAGAAACTGCTACTGCACCAGAAGAAAGAGCATTTATCACATCTTCTTTTGTTTTAACTAAACCGCCTGCAATGATAGGTTGATACACTTCCGTAGTAAGCTTTTTCGTCACATCATGTGCAACACCTGGCATCACTTCTATTGCAGTTGGTTCAATCTGCTTAATTGAATTTAAACCTGTTTTTAGCGCTTGCGTATCCAGTAGAAAAATGCGCTCAATACAAGGAATATTCAACTCCTTAGCATATGTAAGTATATTAGTACGCGTAGAAATTATGCCATCTGGTTTTACTACTTCCTTAAGATACTCCACCGCCTTATAATCTTTACCAAGCCCTTCTACTAAATCAAAATGAATGAATGCTGTTTTCTCATGTGATTTAATGTCATCAATTGCATCTTTCAATATCAATATATTACTTGTCAACAAAAATATTACTTCACAGTTAGATGAGTAAACATCTTTTAAATCCTCTAAGTTTCTTATGGCTGCGATAATGGGAAAATTTTTGATCCTTTCGATAATAAAATTCTCCACTTCAATTCCTCCTATCATTTTATAAATGCAAATTGTATGCCAACACATCTTCATTTATTTTAGCATATACGGAATTAATAAGTTGATATATATTATCAATTTTATGCTTTTACATGGTATTTAATATCAATATCAATTTGACAGTTTTAATTTGTTAAGCTATAATATGAGTATAATCAAATATAATCATAAGGAGGGTAGCTATTGAATATTGTTGGCGTCTTTAAGGCATTATGTGATGAAAACAGATTGAGAATATTTAACCTCTTATCACAAGACACATTATGTGTATGTGATATAGAAGCCATTTTAAACATGACTCAATCAAATGTTTCCCGCCATCTAAATAAGCTAAAAAGCGAAGGAATCATAGCATATGAAAAAAAAGCCCAGTGGGCTTATTACAAAATTGATGATAATTTTATAAAAGAAAATAAATTATTGTACGATTACCTTATTAGCACATTAAGAAATCATCCAAAATTTGTAGAAGACAATGAAAATTACAAAAAACATAAGGAAAGCAATATATCTTGCGAACAATTTACAAAGAAAGGAAATTGACATTGAGAGAAAGCAAAAGAAGATTATCTTTTTTAGACAAGTTTTTAACTGTATGGATTTTATTAGCAATGATCATTGGTATCTTGATAGGATACATTTTCCCTAATTTTGCAAATGTGCTTAATAAGCTTAGCATAGGAACAACGTCGATTCCAATTGCAATTGGGCTTATTTTAATGATGTATCCACCACTTGCAAAAGTTAAATACGAAGAAATAGGAAAAAGCAAAACTTCAAAAAAACCTTTTAAAATTGCAATCTTATACAACTGGTTTATAGGACCTTTGGTGATGTTTTTGCTCGCCATTATATTTCTTCACAATTATCCACACCTAATGATAGGTGTAATACTGGTAGGACTTGCAAGATGCATTGCAATGGTATTGGTCTGGAACGATTTAGCAGATGGTGATAGAGATTTTGTTGCTCTTTTGGTAGCTTTCAACGCTATATGGCAGGTAATCACTTATTCCATTTTTGCTTACGTATTTATAAAAATACTTCCTCCGATTTTCGGTATTAGTACCAAAGCAATTAATTTAAATATTTCTATAAAAGATATTGCTACGTCTGTCCTTATATATCTTGGTATCCCATTTGTTGCAGGGGTTCTATCGAGATTGATACTTGTTAAAGCTAAAGGTAACACGTGGTATGAAAAGAATTTTATACCTAAAATAAGTCCTATTACTCTTATAGCTCTTTTATTCACGATTATTGTTATGTTCTCCCTAAAGGGAAAATATATAGTAACTTTGCCTTTGGAAGTTTTAATGGTAGCCATCCCGTTGACGCTATATTTCATTATAATGTTCTTGCTGGGATTTTTCACGTCGTACAAATTAAAATACGGATATTCAGAAAGTACAACTGTTGGTTTAAATGCAGCCAGCAATGACTTTGAATTGGCAATAGCAGTTGCAGTCGCAGTTTTTGGCCTTAGTTCAAATGAGGCTTTTGCAAGTGTAATTGGCCCATTAATAGAAGTTCCTGTGATGCTTATGTTAGTAAACGTAGCATTGTATTTTAGGAAAAGGCTCAACTGGAATACAAATAAAAAATCAAATACAGAAAGATAAGAGAGGAGAATTTAGTATGAAGGTAAAAGTAGCTTTCATCTGTGTAGCAAATTCATGCAGAAGTCAAATGGCA
Organism: Thermoanaerobacterium sp. PSU-2; assembly: GCF_002102475.1. Classification (NCBI taxonomy): domain Bacteria; kingdom Bacillati; phylum Bacillota; class Clostridia; order Thermoanaerobacterales; family Thermoanaerobacteraceae; genus Thermoanaerobacterium; species Thermoanaerobacterium sp. PSU-2. The sequence continues at coordinate 153,172 of NZ_MSQD01000004.1, forward strand.
GAAGGTTTTGCAAAACATTTAGGGTCAGATATATTAGAAGCCTATAGCGCTGGCACAAAACTTGCTGAAATGGTAAATCCAAATGCGGTTGAAGTCATGAAAGAAGTAGGCATCGACATAAGTAATCACAATCCAAAACTTTTAGATGAGATACCGCCAAAAGTGGACATCTTGATTACTATGGGATGCAATGTAGAATGCCCGTATATACCTTGCAAGTTAAAAGAAGACTGGGGCTTAGATGATCCCGATGGGAAACCAATAGATGAGTTTAGAAAGACAAGAGACATAATCGAATCAAAAGTTAAAGAACTCATCAAAAGAATTAAAAATAATGAAATAAACTTAAATTAACGCATATCCACAATACCCTTTTTCTATTTAAGCCAGCAAGTTTTCTTGCTGGCTTATCTCGTAACAGCGTTTTTTTCATGACGTTTCTCGTAAAAATCTTTATAAAGCTTATAGAGCTTTTCCTTATTTGTATATGTAATGATGAGAAGATTAGCAAACCATATATCATAAATATACATCTGGTATGATTTGTAATAAAGAAATAATACCAAAGTCAACATCCCAACCACAGCCATCAATCCATCTAGTTCAGATGATGTAGCTTTTCCCTTGTTTAAAATGACGGCTATGACATACAATATCGCCAATATGACGGCGTATGCAATAGACACTCTAAACGATGTTAAAGCACTCCATACGCCAAACGTAACAGCTATTCCCTTACCACCACGCCATTTTAGAAAAGGAGAAAAAACATGACCTAATATAGTAGCGACAGCCACAGGAACTATTTCGGTACCACTAATGTATCCCTTTGCCATCATGAATGACAATGGAAAGTACCCCTTTAAAAAGTCAAGGACAACTCCTAAAATACCAAATTTATATCCAGCCGCATGCCACAAGTTAAAAGCACCGGGATTTCCATCACCGTAATGACGTATATCTTTTAAAGCCAATAATCCTAACCAGTACGAAAACATCATTGAACCGCTTAGAAATCCTATTAAGACAAAAAGCATTATCAACGCAATCCCCCCTTAAACCTTAATTCTTCTCCCCTTCCATGTGACATATCCTAAAAAGAAAACTTGGTACAATGAGTAAAACATGATGTATATAAAAAATAGCGATGATAATATATGAAATAAAGGAACTATGATGCCATAACGCCCTGTCCAGTTGTCTATATAAATTATCTGCAATGTGTACATAATGTAAAGCACCAAAAACAAACCAAACAAATCACTTTTATAAAATGCAAGAAATGGAGTAATAAACTCTACCGCCAATAAGCCTATAAGCCATAGCGCAATAAAAATTGTCGTCATAACTTCTAATTTGGATGTGCTTAATATCGCTCCTTTTCCAAACCCCTCTACTTCACTTTTTATACCGTATGGATACATCCTAAACGAAATAAGATCGTATCCTATGAAATTCTGGACATTTATACCATTTGACGTAAATCTCTCTCCTAAATTTAAATCGTCCAAAAGCTCTCCCTTTATACTGTGATGTCCGTTTACCTTTTCATAATCTTCACGAGATACGACAATACAAGAGCCATACATTCCTTTTCGTGGATTGTATTTTTCAAATGGCGATGTAAATGCAAAAATCCCCAAAATATATGGTATCAATGAAAGCTTTTCATAAAATTTCTCAGGGCTATGATATGGTACAACAGATATAGCTCCATTTACCTTCTCCCTCGCTTTCGCCAATGACTCCAAAGCACGGGGAGATAGCCTAACATCAGCATCGATGAATGCAAATACATCGCCTGTAGAATTTTTATATCCATTCCACAAAGCCCACGTCTTCCCAGTCCAACCATCTGGCATTTCTGTATTTTTCATCACTTTGACACCGTAACTTTCAGCGATCTCAAAAGTCCTATCTGAGGAAAAATCATCAACTACAATTACTTCATAAGGCATATACGTCTGATTTTTTAAAGACTCAAGTATATATGGGAGATTTTTCTCTTCATTTCTTGCAGGGATTATGACAGAAATTTTATACTGCTTTTCAAGAGGCTGATTGTCATACGGCACCTTCAAATTTCTAAATAAAACAAAACCAGAAATAATGCCTAAAAACAAAAAAGCACTGACTATCATTTCGCATCACATTCCTCTCCCACTTTAAATTGCAGAAATGTGTTAATTAATAGTATCATCAACCTTTTTTATCAAGCCAACATCTTCACAACATTCGTACTCCATCTGCAATGTAACATGGTGTATGTCAAACAATTCATCTAAAACAATTTCAATCTGTTCCATCACCTCTTTTGATTGACTTACTTTAACATCATCTTTTAAATTTACATGGCATTCAAAATGTACATCGTCGTCATTTGTCTGCCAAACATGAACATGGTGAATATTTTTTACATTTGGTAATTTCTCAATTTCTCTTTTTACGATTTCTAAATTTATGTTTTCAGGTGTGCCTTGCATAAGTATGCTTACGGATTCGTTGATTATTTCAAAGCTTTCTTTAATTATATATATGCCAATTAAAACCGTCAATAGCGGATCTATCCAATAAATTTTAAAAAAATATATACATATTCCTCCAATGACCACTCCTACAGAAGACAATGCATCTGACAGAAGATGTACATAGGCAGAACGAATGTTGAGATTTTCTTCTGCATTTTCTTTAAGCAGAAATACTGATAGTGCATTTGCCAAAAGACCTATTAGTGCGACTACAATCATTATAGCTCCATTGATAGGCTCTGGATTGAAAAACTTTATATAAGCCTCCTTAAACAAGAATACAGATATTACAACTAAAACAACTGAATTGAAAAGAGCTGCAAGAATCTCCGCTCTCTTATATCCAAACGTCATTCTTTCATTATTTTCCCTTTGTGATATCAACATAGCAAAATAACTAATTATAATAGATATAGCATCGCTAAAATTGTGAAGCGCATCTGATATGAGGGACAAACTTCCTGAAAATAACCCTCCAATAATTTCTGCTGCTGTTATTGAAAAATTCAAAAACATCGTTGTTATTAAGCTTTTCTTAGTTTTAACTTCATGTTCATGATGATGAGCCATTTTAACAACCTCCCAATTTTTTAAACTATATTAAAATCTTTGTTTTATATTATAGCATACTACTTTCACTTTACATTATCTTAAAAAATAAAATGCTGCATCTAAAAATCCTGCAGCACTTTTTTACATATAACTTATTTTTTACAACTCATTTTTCTTTAACAGTCTTTTTAATCTCATTGATTACTTGCTCTGTGTTCATATTTCTTATTTCTATGCCGATATGCTTTTCTCTGTCGAATCCTACTGCGTCAAAAGCATCCCTGTACATTTTTCTCTGCATTACTGGATCACATGCAGCGACGTATAACTCATCTATATCTGCACCTTTCAAAAGTTCACGTAAATACCTGTCACCATCCTCTGCGCAAAGCTGTGGGTGCAATCCTACCCATTCAAATATATTTTCTCTTCTCAATGTGTTTAAAACTTCGAATGTGTCCATATCCTGAAATGAAGGACATGTGCCTTGGCATACACATAAAAGCAATCCCTTTTTACTCATTTTATTATTCCCTCCAATTAAATTTATAATTTTTTAAAATCTTTAAGCGAGATTGTAAATTAAGCTTATTTATTGTCGCCAAAATAAGATATAGCATCGTTATCGCATATCTTCTGGCAACCTCTGCAAAATTCTACACAGTTGTCAGGATTTATTACAAGCGGAAAACCATCATCACCTATTGTGTAAACATCGTGTTTGCAGAAATTAACACACTGATAGCACTGTATGCATTTATCGTGGTCAATGATTGGATACCAATTTTTAGCCATGCTTTTCACCTCCTCTCAACATTTAAAATCCTTTTAATATATCAGCTATTCTCCCTAATGTTACAAGCTTTACTGATATGTTATTTTTTAAAAGTTCTGTTTTTATTTCTTCACTTATATTCATCACAACAAAAATCTCTGCATTTGTCTTTGAAATAAAGTCCACAAAATCTTTGGCATTTAATTTTTGATCATTGTAAAATATGTTTTCTACATTTTTTACTTTTTTTAATTTGCCATCTTCTATCTCTGCAACTGTGATGTATTCAGAATTTACAATATCACTTCCAATATCACTATTAAGTCCTAAATGATTTTTTGATGCAAAAGCTATGATCATCATCACACCTCCTTTTATCTTTTTATTCGGTTTTTCGAATCAAATAGCCAAAAAAATAACTATTTGCTCTAAAAAATAGTTCTTAACTATAATTATATTTTAGATGTGTAATATGGCTTTTCAACCATATTACACATAATACCTACTTCTTATTTTTAGGCACCTGAGGAACCAAAAGCTTTCCATTAAATGTCCCAACTAAAGACTTTATAAAAGTGCTTATCCATAAGACAATCAATAATGCAGCCAATAAAAGCGTATACCAGTACACTATTTGAAGCTTCACATACATATATACATTAAATGAAGAAAGCGTATATGCTGAAAGCGGGAATATGAAAGCCCACCACGAGAGTGAAAAAGGAATTCCACCTTCTCTTAAATATTTGACAGTTATAGCAATTGTGAGAACAAAAGCCCATATTCCAAATCCCCACAAGATAAGAGATAACACTTTTAGAGAATCAGTGGTTGTAATAAGGCCAACTAATTTCGACGCATCAGCAATCCCCATTAAGCTTAACGTCCCTACGCCTATTGGTCCTAAAATTATCCAAAATGTAGGTGTCGCCATAGCATGAGGCATCTTATGATTTATAAACCTGTTTAATATTATACTGCTAAGTATTATGAATAGAAATAAACCTATTCCAAAAAATATAATGTCAGTAAGATTTACAATCTGTGCTACACCAATGCTTTTCTTTACATAAGCTTTCACAAGCTGATTTCCAAGAAGCGGTATTACTATACTTGCCACAGGTGTTATATACCATGAATTATTAGTTAGTTCTGGACTTACTTCATCCATTAACATCATATTGTATGTTACAAAAACCCCAAAAATTAAAGCTAATAAAACACCATAAGCCCACAGTAGAGTCCCAAGAAGAACTACAAAACTCATATTGAAGAAATCTTTTCCTATGATAAAGAAATTAGTACCTAAGATGAGTCCTCCAACAGGCATTGTGACAAAAAAGTTTGACATTACTGGATGCCTTAAGTCATCTTTTAATTTGTCAAAGTGCAAAAACCATCTCGCTGTCCAAGGCCCAATTAACAGTATAAACAGAAGAATATTTAACCAAAAAACTACTACAGAAAGCGGCTTTAAAAACACCATTTTACCGCTTAGCATATACAAAACATTTGCTAAGCCTCCTGTCCCCATGACCGATGCATACCAAGCAGGGGAAAAGTGCCTTACAACATCATTGAAGCTAATCTTTTCTTTCATTTCAGACCTCCTATAAGCTTTTCTAAACCAATAATAGTATATCTTAGTTTTGGTCATATGTCAATATATTTATTGAATTTTTATTTCTTTATTCGGTTATTCGAATATATAAGATAAGCAAATGCTTACTCCCCAACTATTTTCTTAACTTCATCTATAATTTTAACGATGTCCTTGTTTTTAAGAGTATAATAAATCTTAGTCCCTTCTCTTGAATCTTTTACTATCCCATTTGCTCTTAACACCATAAGATGTCTTGAAATATGAGATTGGTCAAGATTCAAAACAGCCATCATTTCACAGACGCACATCTCATTTCTGCTTAGAAGCTCTATTATCTTAATTCTTGTCGGATGTGACAGTGCTTTAAAGTACTCAGCCGTCTTATCGTACAAATCAATTGTTACCATGTTATCACCCTTCCCAACTAATTATATTCGTTTTTTCGAATAAAGTCAACAAAAAGATTTTTTAAGGCGCAATGACTTAAAATAATCATTCAGCGCCTAACGGCTTGTCTTTATCTTTTCTCATCATCAAGAAAAATCCTATTCCTGACGCAATCAAGTATACATAGTATGTGAAAAACCTCCATATGCCTATGAATACTCCTAACAAATGGTGCGGTACAATATTTGAAAATATGCTGGCAAAGCCAACTTCAACAAATCCTGCCCCACTTGGTATCACATTATAAGCAAGAATATCGTAAAATATAATTTGCCTTGATATGACAGCTAAAATGTTGAATTTTATGTTCATCGCTATCATCAAAATTGGTGCAATGCTGTAAAACAAAGTCCAAAAAAGCATAGCGTACAAAAGCTGTGATATTAAAAGCTTTCCTCCCGAACTTACCATGAAAAGTTCATTAAATCTGTGATTGTACTCAATAATTTCAGTTTTTGTATTTTCAAAAAACTTTTTATACCTTTCACCTGAGAAAAACCTTATGCCAGCAATCAAATTCACTACAGAGATCAAAAAAGCTGGCCTCAATATTATATAGACAAGAGCTATCAATAAAAGCAAAAGTATAAATGAAACCAATATAGCAAATATAGACAAAGCATGCGTAAGCTCCAACTGCTTTCTAAAGAAAATCAGCAGAATAGGAGGTATCGTGCCGAAAAAAATACCTGAAAACAAAATCTTGGCTGTAAAAATCATAAGACTTTTATTTGGTGGTATCTTTTTTTTGTTTAAAAGGTAAATAGTTATTGGAAGTGCACCTGAACCAAATGGAGTTATATAACTGAAGAAAAAAGTAGCCAAATTGAACTTAAATAGATATCCAACGCTTAGATCTTCTCCTAACGCCAAAAGTAAGTCCCTTATCCTATAAGTATCAACCATCAAGCTTAAAAAAATAAAAAGCAGCATGATGCCAATGTATATAGGATTTATATTCATAACATCTTTTAAGCCCTGATACCCCGAAAATTTCATTATGATGGCTATAGCGCCAAAGCTTAAAATGAACGCAACAGCCATCATGTAAAAATTCTTCCTCTCTAATATATGATTCAAAATTATCCCCTCGCTTTATTCGCTTATATCATCTAAAGTCTTAAATACATATCCCTGCGCTTTTATATCTTTTAATATCCTATCAAGAGCCATCGTATCATCTTTTGAGACAGCATGAAGCAGTATTACTGCTCCTGGATGAATTCTGGCCATAACGGTATTGTAGCTTTCATCAGGACCTCCTGGCAGTGGCTGCCAATCAGCAAGAGCAAGACTCCAAAACACCGTCTTATACCCTAAAGACTTTGCTATATACAATGTCCTTTCGCTGTACTCACCCATAGGTGGCCTCAAATAATGCATATCTTTTCCCGTAAGCTCTTTAAACATTTCAGCAAGACCAGTTATCTCGGTTTTAACTTTTTCATCTGAAAGCTTAGGAAGACTGGGGTGATTTACCGTATGATTGCCTACTATATGTCCCTCAGCCACCATTCTCTTTACAAGATCACCATGCTCTTTAATATACGGACCCGTTACAAAAAAAGCCGCTTTTACATTATTTGCCTTTAATATATCAAGAATTTTTGGTGTATATCCGTTTTCATATCCTTCGTCAAATGTCAAGTACACGTATTTTTTTGTTGTGTCTCCTGTAAATATTCCATCGTATTTTTTTATAAGACTCATAGCTTTCGATGTAATCTCAGGCGTCTTGTGATCAGGTAACACCCTCATACCCCATCCGTACAATGTATTATCAAGGCCTTGTGTATTTATCAAAGAATTACTGTACACATCGTTATTCACGGTGTTGTTTTCCGCAGTCTTAGCATTACTAACATCGTTAGAAGTATTTTTAACTGAATTTTCTTTCCCATTATTGCTTGCCACACTGCTATTTGTCTTCACATTCACACTTGGCTTTTGAACAGACTTCTTTTCCACGTTTGTTGGATTCTTGGTTTTTAAAAAGCTGCAAGACGCTGTCGATAAAGCCACTACTATGACAAAAAATAAAACACCTAACTTTTTTAACATTTTATCATCCTCATTTCAAAAATATCTTCTTACGTATTTTTTGCATTCAGATGTTTTGTATTCTTATCAGATTTTTACTTTGCTTCCTTTATATATCTCGCACACAGTGCCTCTACATGGGCAAAATCTGCACTTTAGAAAATCCCCTTCCACATCAGGGAAAAACTTTTCTTCTTCTAAAAGTCTCATCTCTTTTATAATTTTAATAAGTTCTCTTCTAAGATCTTTAGTATTATATACTTCAAACATCGTATTTTGATAGACGATTCTACCCCGTCTTACTTTTTTACCAAATTCTTCTTCTATTATCAAAAAATAAGCAGTCAATTGCATCACATCTTTCAAAAACGGGGAATGTCCTTCGGCTTTTGAACTTTTTAGCTCCAACGGTATCAATTCATTCCCAACATCGTAAATATAATCTGGCTTTCCACTTATGCCATATTTGGGAGATTTTAAAAGCTTGCTGTACATAACGCCGTCCTTTTTTACCTCTTCCTGCTTATCTATGTATATAAGCTTTCCTCTTTTGAAACCGATTGTCCTTTTCATCTCCTTATAAGGAGGTCTTTTTTCTGCAATCTCCTTCAAGATGACGTAAAGTATTAAAAGTGTAAAAACAAAATTTAACACTATCATTTCAAAAACCCTATTACAATAGCTACCAAAGCCAAGAGAATCAATATGGCAATGGCTATTTTCTTGTATTTTAACCTTACAATATCTCTATAGTATTTCTCATGATACTCAATGCCTTTTTTAAAGTTGCTATCTTCATACCTTATGCCGTTTTTTTCTCTCAATTCATTTATATATTTATGTCCGTACTTTTTCTCATAGTACCACTGATATGGGCAATACAAGTATTGATTTATCTCAGAAGCAGATATGTATTTGTTTGACATATTATCACCATTCTAAGCAAAAATAAAAACATTGCAGATCATTCCACAATATTAACTATATCAATTTTTAGGTTCATCTGCAATGTTTTAGACATTAATTTTTTATTAACTGTCTTTAGACTTTATTATTTCATTCACACATTCCACATACTTGTTTAAAAGTGACTCTGCTTTTTCCTTTGTGGGAGCCTCTGAATATATTCTGCATGCAGGCAGCTCTGAATCTGGAACTAACAAAACCCAAGCATCGCCATAATTAAATCTTATCCCATCTAAAAACATCGATTTTTCATCCTTTTTTTCGTAAAACTTTCTTATTATCAAGCCCTTGTCCTTCCAATCGCAGTTTATCACTTTATTTAGTTTCACCCTCTGTGGTATAGACTTCTTTAAATCAGACAATTTAAGCTTGTTTTTGCTTAAATATTCAACTAATCTCAATGTAAAATTTATGCCGTCAAAACTAAGGTTAAACTGAGAATTCTCATCACTATTATTGCTTTCAATCTCAAACATTCTTTTCATCTTTTCGCTCTGAGAGATTTTACTAAACTTCGTCTCGATGCCAAGCTCTTTCGACATTTCACTTAAAAACTGAGAGCTATTGAATGGTATTATAAACTTACTTTTCCCATTTTCCTTACCGACAAGTATCCTCAAATAATCCAATTCATCTTCATCAAGCAAATATCCTTCATCATCATAAATTTCAACATTTTCCCCATCATCTGAAATCTTAATGCCTATATCGTAATTTGCCACAGCTTTTTCATAACTGCGATTTTGATTCAACACACTTAATAAACTTTTTGTGGCCTGACCAATAAAATTTACATTTAAATTTTCAAATGAATCGCCATTTAAAGATAAACTTTCAGCGTACTCCTTGTTTACATCTACTATAACTTCGTCATTTATAACATGGGCTATACTATAATCGTTAATCTTGTATTTATTCAATACCTTTTTTTCTACATTTCTGTCAACATCACACCCATTCTCATCTATTAAAATAATATTTACCGCTTTTTCATCTAATTTTTTTACAAATACGCCTGCTTTATATCCATTTTTTTTGATAGAATACCTCATGGCAGGCAATATGGTAGAATGAGCATTGTACACCTTTCTTCCCGCTGATATTATCCCATCTTTTAAAAGATTTAAAGCCAATCTTGCATAAGAATCATCCACACATCCCACAAGTATATCTCCATCAAATACGCTGCCTATTACTTCACCTAATCTTACCAAATTGTCAGGCACAAGATTATCATACAAGTTCCCCTTTATCCCTCTATCTCCAAACAATGATGCTTCATCATTATTTCCCCACACAACATCTCTTTCCACTATATTCCCTGTTGATATAATTCTATTGGGCCATATTTTCGTGTTTGGTTTAATCTCACAAAACGATTGAAGCTTAGATTTTTCACCTATTATTGAATTATCAAAAGTCCTGACGTTATTTTCGGTAATTGCTCCACTGCAAAATACAGTTCCTCTGATTTCGTTGTTTCTGCCAATCTTTACATTGTCCCAAAGTACGCTGTTTTTTAATGTTGACATAGGTCCTACATAGCTTCCACTTCCAATTATTACATTTGGCCCAATTACTGCACCATCATCTATAATAACACTGTCGCCTATTATTAAAGGTGGAACAAGCTTGGCACTCTGAGATACAAACACATTTTTACCAAAAATCATCCCATCTTTGATTATCTTATCTTTAAATCCAAGATCGATATTCCCACTTAGGAGATCAAGGTGGCTTTTAAGGTATTGAACCCCATTCCCTATGTCGCACCAGTAATCGTTGCTGATGTATCCGTACACAGGAACATTTTTTTCAAGCAGCATTGGAAACAAATCCTTGCTAAAGTCAAATTGCTTGTTTTCAGGTATGAAATTTAGTATCTCAGGCTCTATGATGTAAATACCTGTATTTACAGTATCGCTAAACACCTCTCCCCATGATGGTTTTTCTAAAAACTTCACGATCTTTCCCTCATTATCTGTTATTACAACGCCATATTCCAATGGAATATCTACTTTTGTAAGCACCAATGTCACTTTCGAACCCTTGTTTTTGTGAAATTCATAAGCTTTTTTTAGATCTATATCTGTTATCACATCGCCGCTTATTACCACAAATGTATCATCAAGAAATTCAGCAGCATTTTTTACGCTGCCTGCTGTCCCAAGAGGTTTATCTTCTATATAGTACTTTATCAAGTCACCGTATTGTTCATACAAATAATCTTTTATCTTGTGAGGCAAATAAAAAAGGGTTACACCCACATCATTTATGCCATGCTTTTGAACATGGTTTATAATATGCCAAATAGCTGGCTTCCCAGCCATAGGTACCATAGGCTTAGGAATTCCACATGTCAATGGCCTTAACCTGCTACCCTCACCACCAGCCATGATTATCGCTTTCATATCATCACCTTCTATGATTATTACTACTAATTAGTATCCAGAAAAAAATTCATTTTATACAAAGTCATATTTAGTAGTAATATTTCAAAATCAAAGTAAATATGTATTAAAAAAATGCTGGAGGTTAAAATGATAAGCACGATCTTTCTTATAGCTTTAGGCATCGCAGTTTTTCTCCTTGGACTTTTATTCTTAACTTCATCGTTAAAAATCATTTCAAGGCACAGAGTTAAGACACTTATTGAAAAATACACAGGGAATATATATGTATCAATATTTATTGGATTCATTCTGGCTATAATGATGCAAAGCAGCAGCATGATTACAATAGTATCTGTCAGTATGGCTGATGCGGGACTTTTAAACTTGTACAGCGCAGCAGGCATAATAATGGGGGCAAATATTGGAACAACGATTGCCGTTCAACTTTACGCATTTGACCTTTATAGTGCTGTACCTTACTTGATATTTTTAGGCTCCATTTTCAGATTTCAAAAACAAAAGACCCTTAAGTTCATAGGCAATATACTTTTAGGCTTTGGAATTATCTTTGCAGGGCTAAAAATAATCGATATAGCCGTTTCACCACTTAGAAATTTTTCTGCCATAAAGAATTTTGTCGCCATGACAGAAAACCCATTTTATGGCATAATAACTGGAATTATCATGGCACTTATCATGCAGTCCAGCACATTTTGCATCGCAATGCTTCAAGTTCTTGCAAATGTTAAAATAATGCCTGTGTACAATGCCATCTACATCGTGTATGGACTTAATATAGGTACGTGTTCTGAAGCTTTATTGATGAGCATAGCCACAAACAAAGAAGGAAAGAAAATAGCTATTTTTAACGTGCTTTTTAATCTAATAGGAACAATCGTGTTTCTCCCTTTGACACACTATTACTATAAATTTTTGAAATTTATTACTCCAGGCAATGTATCTTTGCAAATTTCAAATAGCCATATGTTTTTTAACATTGTTTCAACATTGCTGGTAATACCTATAATAAAATACCTGTTTTATTTTATAGAAATTATGTTTGAAAATGGTACTAAGTGAGTAAAAATACAAAATTGTTCACAACATAATAGCAAGAATATCAGATTAGGATGTGAAACTAATGAATAAAATAACGTACAAGGAACTTTTTTCTGCAATGCTGGTATTTGAATTAGGAAGTGCTGTATTATTTGTATTAGGCGCATCTGCAAAGCAAGACGCATGGATATCCATATTGCTGGCAACTGTCGCTGCACTGCCACTGGTCTACTTATACGTAACCCTTTATAAAATGCACGATGGAAATCTTCCTCAAATTTTGGAAGCCGCATTTGGAAAGGCATTTGGCAAAGTTCTTTCTGCCATTTACGCCTTTTACTTCTTGTACATAGCTGCCCGCGTCACAAGAGATTTTGCCGAGCTTAATATAGGCACCATATACAAGCAAGCACCTGTATCGGCCTTTTCAATTGCAATTTTAGTTGTAGTCATCTACTACCTTATGTTCGACATAAGCGTTATGATAAAATCGTCACACGCCCTTTTGCCTACTTTTATCATCATGGCATTTTTTCAATTCATTGGCGTATTCAGCGTAAATTGTGTAACTATAAAAAAAATATTCCCCATTTTAGGAAATGGATTTATGCCTGTTGTAAAAGCTGCTTTCCCAAATATACTTACATTTCCATACGGGGAACTTATCACATTTATGATGGTGTTCCCAGAATTCAAGTTTAACACAAATAAATTGACTAAATACTGCTTTACATTGGTTATAGTAACAGGTCTTTGGCTTGCATTAAACACAGTGGAAATATTTTCAGTCCTTGGAGTTGCAGAAGCCACAAGGGCAAATTTCCCATTTTATGAGCTTGCACTTATAATGAAATTTGGAACTTTTAGAAATCTTGACCCATTTTATGCAATAGTAACTGTTATAGGAGGTGTCATAAAAATAACTGTCTTTACATATGCAGCCATAAAGACAATACAGACGATCTTCAACTTAAAAGAGTATAAATTTTTGCTAATACCTGTGGGCACTATCGTATACGCCTTATCTATATTAATAGCTGATTCATACCCACTTCACATTCTGATTGGCCTTAAATTGACGACGCTTTATATTCATGTGCCGCTGCAAATAATCATACCGCTTATAGCATTGATACTATCATTCATAAGAAATCCTAAAACACGTAAAAATAAATAAGCCTAACTGCAGGCTTATTCATAAAGTGGATATTTGTCAAGAAGTTCACTTACTCTCTTTTTAGCTACATCAACGTAATTTTCATCTTTTAAAACATTATAGATTATATCAGCAATCACATCCATGTCACTTTCATTCATGCCTCTCGTAGTAACCGCCGGTGTGCCAAGCCTTAGACCAGAAGTGACATTAGGACCTAATGGATCGTTTGGTATGGCATTTTTATTTGCCGTTATTCCTACATAGTCAAGCCTTTTTTCTAATTCCTTGCCTGTGACGCCAGTCCCTCTTAAGTCCAATAACATCAAATGATTGTCTGTACCACCTGAAACTAAGTTCACTTTTCTGTCCATAAGGCTATCTGCCAAGGCTTTTGCATTTCTCACGATCTTCTTTTGATATTCTTTAAATTCTGGCTTTAATGCTTCATTAAAGCATACCGCTTTTGCAGCGATTACGTGCATCAGTGGACCACCCTGTACTCCTGGAAAAACAGATTTATCGATGGCCTTTGCGTGAATCTCTTTGGATAAGATTATGCCGCCTCTTGGACCTCTTAAAGTCTTATGTGTTGTAGATGTTACAACGTCTGAATACTCTACAGGATTAGGATGAAGTCCCGCCGCTACAAGTCCTGCAATGTGTGCCATGTCTACCATTAAATATGCTCCAACTGAATCTGCAATTTCTCTAAATCTCTTGAAATCTATTATCCTGGGATACGCGCTTGCACCAGCTACAATAAGCTTTGGCTTGTACTCTTTTGCTAACCTTTCTACCTCATCGTAGTCTATATAGCCTGTGTCTTCCCTTACTCCATAAGGTATGATGTTGTACAACTTGCCAGAAAAATTTACTTTGCTGCCATGTGTTAAATGTCCGCCATGTGCCAAATTCATGCCTAATACTGTATCACCTGGATTTATCAATGCAAAATAAGCTGCCATGTTGGCTTGAGCGCCAGAATGAGGCTGTACATTTGCATGCTCTGCTCCAAAAAGCTTTTTAAGCCTCTCTCTTGCCAGCTCCTCAACTACATCGACGTACTCGCAACCTCCGTAATACCGCTTTCCAGGATACCCCTCAGCATACTTGTTTGTAAGCGGTGAACCCATCGCTTCCATGACTGCAGGGCTTACAAAATTCTCCGATGCGATCAGTTCAATTTTATTTTTCTGCCTTTTGATCTCATTAGAAATTGCATCAGCCACTTCAGGATCTACTTCTCTTATAATATCGATATTCATTGTCTTACCTCCAATTTTTATTTTCACTATACAGCAATAAAGTGCTATATTTTTATTATAATTACTGAAGCTAAATTGTTCAACAAAAAAGTATAAAAGTTGACACTAAAATATAATCTTCTGAAAATTTATTTATCAAATAATTTTTTAATAACCTCTTGATTTTTATTTGAATTATATGTATAATGTATTCTTGGTCAAAACAATGACTCCCCCTTTAACATATGCAAGCCCCAATTAAATCATCGGGGCTATTTTTTATTGTAAAAATAATCAATGTAAGATTTCTTTTATTATTCTTTCGAAATTGCCGTGTGATATTAAATCTATTTCGTCATCGTTAAAGCCTCTTTTTTTGAGTCCTTCAAGTACCTTGGGAAAGCACGATACATCATGAAGCCCAACAGGTGTTTTTTCTATGCCATCAAAGTCTGAGCCAAATCCAACATACTCTGCACCTATTAATTCCGCAATATATTCCACATGATCAAGTACGTCTTCTATTGTAGCATTGCCATCTTCTTTCAAAAAATCAGGGCACAAATTAATTCCTATGACGCCATTTTTATCAGCAATAGCCTTTATCTGGTTATCACTTAGATTTCTCGGATGATTGCAAAGAGCTTTACAATCAGAATGGGACGCTATAAATGGCTTATCACACAAATCTACAACATCCCAAAATCCTCTTTCATTTAGATGTGATACGTCCACAATCATGCCTAACCTGTTCATTTCTTTTACGACACTTTTACCGAATTGCGTAATGCCGCAATCTTTGCATCCTAATACGCCATCACCTATGTCATTTCTTAGGCTCCAAGTAAGCGTCATAGCTCTCACACCCAGTCTATAAAACATTCTTAAGAGAGACAAATCGCCTTCTATTGCTTCACCGCCTTCTATTGACAATAATGCGCCTAATTTGTTTTTATTTTTTGCTTCGTCAATATCATCACCACTTAAAATCAATTTGATTCTGTCGCTTTTTTCTATGGCTTGATACAGTTTATCGATCATCTTTAACGTTTTTGCTGCAGCATCTTTTTTCATAAATTCTGGTTCAACAAAAGTGGCAAATACTTGAAGATGTACCAATCCTTCTTCTAATCTGACTAAGTCAACATGCCCATCAGTATTTTTTATCGTCATATCTCTTCCGTATTTTTCAGCCAAGTACAGCGTATCACAATGAAAATCGACTATCATGCCAATGCCTCCTAAAAATTTTCTTTCAAATAATATTTTACGCTTATGGTTATACATTACAAAAAATTTTTCACATAAAATCTCAATTTTTTAACAAATTATTAATAAATATATGCTACAATTATGACATAATTGGAGGTGTGAGACGATGAAGGTGAAGAAATATTTAATAATTACTATAATTGTATTATTGCTATTGGTATCATATGTTATGAATTTAAAGACCACCTTCGCAAATCTTACGGAAAAAAAGCCGGAGCCGGAATTTAAAAATCCTGGGCAACGGATACTTGTTATTGTACCACACCCTGACGATGAATCTTTAGGGATGGCGGGAGTCATACAGCGAGCAATAAGCCAAAACATTCCGGTAAAAGTAGTCATAGTTACAAATGGAGATAGCTACAAAAAGGCTGCTGCCGTACTTACCGGTCATGTAAATCCTACGCCATCAGATTTTTATAAGCTTGGCCTTCAAAGACAGAGTGAAAGCATAGCTGCAATGGCAGAACTTGGCCTTCCAAAAAATGATGTAGTATTTTTGGGTTTTGCTGATGGTAGCACTCGTTTTTTATGGAGCGATTTTTGGGACAATAACATTCCCAGAATCAGTGGCGGAACAAAATCCGCATTTTCCCCCTATAAAAATGTGTATAAACCTGGCATAGCATATACAGGAAACAATCTTGAAAATTGTATACAAGAAATCATAAAATCTTTCAATCCTACAGATATTTATTATCCAATGGCAGATGACGTACACCCTGATCATTGGGCTGTAAGCAATTTTGTAAGATATGCCATCGTAGCCATGAACTTAAATGTACGAGAGCATATGTTTTTGATTCATCATCCACAATGGCCTGTCCCATGGCTTTTAGAGCCAAACAGACCGCTTCTTCCACCTGTTGATATGGCTGACAGCAATACAAAATGGCAGGTGTTTAAATTGACGCCGAGCGAAATCCATAAGAAGGAAGTTGCACTTAAGAAATACAAATCTCAAATCGCTGTGATGGAACCATTTTTAATGGGATTTGTAAGGCAAAACGAGCTTTTTGGCACGAAACCTGTAATAGATATAAAGGATGTCAGCACGCTGCCAAACTTAAATCAGCCGAAAATGCCGTACACATTGTTTAAAGTTCCTGCAGGAGGCGTATTAAATCAAGAGATATACAGAAGCGCAGACCTCACTGAGATGGCATCATTTTGCTACAAAGGAAATGAGCTTTACGTAGGAATGAAGTCATTGGCACCTATATCAAAAAAAGTAGCTTATCATTTGGAAATGAGGCTATTTTACAACGGTGATATAAAAAGAATAGATATAGGATTGATAGGCGGAAAACTTTACGAGTACAGAAAGGCTAAAAACTCCATCTACAATGTCCCAATTTCAAATCCAGTCTTTAACAAAAATGTAGTCTGGATTAAGATTGACATTCCAAATACGCAAAATTTGAATTATATATTTATGGGAGCTGATTCAATATACAAAAACAAATTGATAGACAAGATTCCTTGGAACGTCTACAAAATCGAAAATAAAGATGCATCGCAAACTACTTAATGGAAGTTTGCGATGCATCTTTATTTTGTCTCTTTTCTCATTTTGTGTTGTTCTTTAAATTCATTTGTTTTGTAATACCTTCTTGAAAGTTCATCATACACATCTTTAAGACCTATTTCTTTTTCTACCATCAAAACCAACAAGTGATAAATATAATCAGCTATTTCATATATTATTTCTTCCTTGTCACCTTCTTTTGATGCGATCAATATTTCAGTGTTTTCTTCCCCTATCTTTTTCAAAATTTTATTCAATCCTTTTGAAAAAAGGTAATTTGTGTAAGACCCTTCTACAGGATTTTCTTTTCTACCTTCGATCCTTCTGTAGAGATTATCTAAAATCGATTCACTTTCATCATCCGAAAGATTCAAAATGCTTCTGTAAAAGCAGCTTCTATTGCCTGTATGACAAGCAGGTCCATCCGCTTCAACCTCTATAAGGATCGTATCACCATCGCAGTCGTATTTGATAGATTTAATGTGTTGAATGTTGCCAGATGTCTCGCCTTTATGCCATAAGCACTGCCTGCTTCTTGAGAAAAAATACGTCTCCTTAGTTTCTAAACTTTTCTCAAGGCTTTCTCTGTTCATGTAAGCCATCATAAGGACTTCCTTTGTCTTGTAATCTTGAACAATAGCAGGTATCAACCCGTTTTCATCAAATTTCAATTCATCAATGTACATAAACATGATCCTTTCCATCAAATCATCCTGACTGGTATATTGTTATCTTTAAGATAATTTTTAAGCTTAATTATCTCAAGCTCTCCATAGTGAAATAGGGAAGCTGCCAATGCTGCATCTGCTTTTGCCTCCAAAAAAACCTCTTTAAAGTGTTCTTTGCAGCCTGCACCGCCTGATGCTATAACAGGTATTCTTACATTTTCAGCCACCATTCGCGTCAATTCAATATCATATCCATTTTTCGTCCCATCTGCATCCATGCTTGTAAGCAAAATCTCACCAGCGCCTAAGTTTTCTACCTTTTTTGCCCATTCTAATACATCGTATCCTGTATTTACACGACCTCCATTTATATACACATCAAAGCCTTTTCCATCATTCCTTCTTTTGGCATCTATTGCAACAACGACGCATTGGCTGCCAAACTTCTTTGCGGCATCTTTTATAAGATCTGGATTCTTAACTGCTTCGGAATTGATTGATATTTTATCAGCGCCTGCCTTCAGTATCCGCCTGAAATCATCTACAGTCCTTATTCCTCCACCTACAGTAAGGGGTATGAATACTTTCTCTGACGTTCTCCTAACAACATCTATCATTATATCCCGTTTTTCATAAGACGCTGTAATATCTAAAAAGACTATCTCATCAGCACCAGCCTTATTGTATTCCTCTGCTATGTCTACAGGATCTCCGGCATCTTTCAAATTTACAAAATTCACACCTTTTACAACTCGTCCATCTTTTACATCAAGACAAGGTATAATCCTCTTTGAAATCATTGTACGACCTCCAATGCGTCTTTTAAACTTATTCTGCCTGTGTAAAGAGCTTTGCCTATTATAGCTCCAAATGCTCCAATGTCTTTTAATCTCCGTATGTCATCCAATGTGGCAATTCCTCCAGAAGCAATGACATTCAACTGACTATTAACGATATTTTTTATTGCGTCAAAATTAGGGCCTTCCATCATTCCATCCTTTTTAATGTCTGTGTATATGACCGTACTAAGACCTATACCTTTAATCTCTTTTGCAAGTACATCATCTTTTATGTGGCTTTTTTCAAGCCATCCTTTCGTAGCGACATATCCGTCTTTTGCATCAATTCCCACGATAATTTTATCTTTATATTTTTCAGTGATCTCTAATAATAGTCGCCTATCGTGTACTGCTACACTGCCTAAAATAATGTAATCAACACCTAAATTAAAAAGCTCTGAAACAGTTTCAATGTTTCTTATTCCGCCACCGACTTCTATCTCTTTGTCAAATGCTTTTCTTATTTTTTCAATAGAACGCAAATTCACAAGGCGTCCTTCTTTTGCTCCTTCTAAATCGACAATGTGAATTCTTTTAGCGCCATGATCTCTCCAAGCCTTCGCCGCATCATCAGGTTTTTCATAGTACACTGTGCTTGTCTCATAATCGCCCATTGTAAGCCTTACACATTTACCATCTATTATATCTATAGCAGGTATAATAAGCATCAAATCCCTCCAAAAACCAAAATCATATCATCTCTGCAAAATTCCTTAATATTTTAAGCCCAACATCACCGCTTTTTTCAGGATGAAATTGGCAGGAAAATACATTGTCTTTACATACAACAGCAGGTATTGAAATTCCATAATCAACTGTTGCACATATATCATTTGAGTCACTATTTGAAAGATAATACGAATGGACAAAATATACGCTGTCTCCATCCTTTACTCCATTTAAAAGTTGATTATACTTTTTTATGATAAGAGAATTCCAGCCTATATGTGGAACTTTTAAATCTGTCTTAATCTCAGATATTTCGCCTTTCAATATGTGCAATCCTTCAGTCTCCCTAACCTCAAAGCTTCTATCAAACAAAAGCTGCATACCAAGGCATATACCTAATAGCATCTTTCCCTTTTCCACTTCTTCTTTGATGGCATTTGAAATTCCTCTTTTATTCAATATCTCCATAGCGTCTGGAAAAGCTCCTACTCCAGGCAATACCAGCGCTGCAGCATCTTTAATTTCTTTTATATCATCGATGATTTTTGCGTCATGTCCAATATATTGGAATGCTTTTTCTACGCTTCTTAAGTTACCCATTCCATAATCTACAATGCCTATCATTTAAACACCGCCTTAATCATAATGAACCTTTCGTTGATGGTACTCCATCTACTCTGTCATCTATTTTTGTCGCTTCGTCTAATGCACGTCCTAACGATTTAAAAGCACCCTCTATTATGTGATGTGTGTTTCTACCATGCAGCATTTCTACATGAAGCGTAATCAAAGAATTAAACGCAAATGCTCTAAAAAAATCTTCTACAGTTTCCGTTTCAAAGTTCCCAAGCAATGTTGAGCCAAGCCTCAATTTGTAATAAAGATATGGCCTTCCGCTTATGTCAATCACCGTTCTTAAAAGTGCCTCGTCCATTGGGACATATGAAACACTGTAACGCTTAATCGACATCTTGTCGCCCAAAGCCTTTAAGAAAGCCTGTCCCAAGGTTATGCCTACATCTTCAACAGTATGATGCGTATCAACGTGCAAATCGCCTTTTGCAACCACTTGCAAGTCAAAAAGACCGTGTTTCGAAAAAAGAGTTAACATATGATCTAAAAAGCCTATTCCAGTATCAATTGACGAATTTCCTTTCCCATCAATGTTTATCTTCACATATACATCTGTCTCATTTGTCTTTCTTCTAATTTCCGCTTCTCTCATACTAATATCTCCTTAAGACATTTTAAAAAATAACTATTTGCCTCTCTCGTTCCAATCGTCACGCGAAGTGCATTAGAGAGGATTTTGTCTCCTGAGAAATTTCTCACAAGTACGCCCTTTTCTAATAGTTTATTGTACACATAGTAGGCATCATCAAATTCTATCAGCAGAAAATTAGCCTTAGAATCATACACTTTTAATTTGCCTATTTCCTTTAATCCATCTTGTAAAAATTTTCTTTCATTTTTGATGTAATCAACTTTTTCGTCAACTCGTCCTTCTTCTAAAACACTTAATGCAATTGCTTGCGATATGCTGTTTACATTGTAAGGTGATTTAACCATATTAAGGCAGCTAATCACATCAGAGTTTGATACTGCATATCCAACTCTCAATCCTGCAAGGCCATACGCCTTTGAAAGGGTCCTTAATACAATAAGCCTTTCAAATTTTCCAATCAAATCAACTACTGTATCTCCATAAAATTCATAGTAAGCCTCATCAACAACCGTAATTCCATCGTTAACCTTCAGTATTTTTACTATGTCATCTCTATCCAATGTAGTACCTGTTGGATTGTTGGGATTGCATAGAATGACCATTTTAGGATTAAATATGTTTATTGTATTTATGATTTCATCGACATTGTAACTGTAATCATCTTTCAAGGCCACTTCTACATTTTTTGCACCAGCTATTTGAGAATACACTTTGTACATGCTGAAAGACGGTACGGGATATACGACACAATCATTCTTTGAGACAAAAGCATTCATCAATATATGAATTATCTCATCAGAACCATTCCCTGCAAAGATATTTTCTCTGGTTGTGCCACAGTATTCCGCTAATTTATCTCTCAATTTTAAGCTTACAGGGTCCGGATACCTATTGACATTCGCACTTTTTACTATTTCCTGAAGATTATTCATAGTAGCTTCAGGAAGGCCAAAAGGGGTCTCATTTGCGTCCATTTTATACATACATTCTATTGTGGGGACATCATAATTCTTAAAACCCTTTATCTCATCCCTAATCAAATCGTATATCATTATCTGTACCTCACTTTTATGGAATTAGCATGGGCAGTAAGCCCTTCTGATTCTGCAAGCCTTACTATGTCATCTGCTACTTTCATCAGCGATTTTCTGTCATAGTAGAGGATGCTCATCTTTTTAATGAAATCATCAACGGAAAGCGGCGAAAAAAACTTCGATGTTCCACTGGTAGGCAACACATGGTTAGGACCTGCCATATAGTCTCCTAAAGGCTCTGGCGAATTTTCTCCTAAGAAAACCGCACCTGCATTTTTTACTTTTCCTATCATCTCAAATGAATTTTCTAAAACAAGTTCTAAGTGCTCAGGTGCTATTTCATTTGCTATGCTTAATGCCACATCTAAGTCATCAACGACGATTATGGCTCCATAATCATTTATTGATTTTTCTATTATTTCCTTTCTTTCAAGATACTGAATTTGCCTTTTTATCTCCATCTTTACACTCTCTGCAACCTCAATCGAAGTAGTGATTAAAACCGCAGATGCCATAACATCGTGCTCTGCTTGCGACAAAAGATCTGCCGCAAGATAGGAGGGATTGCCACTTTCATCAGCCACTATTAAAACTTCGCTTGGTCCTGCCACCATATCGATGTCTACAAATCCATAAACAGCTTTTTTAGCCATTGCAACAAATATATTTCCTGGTCCGACTATTTTATCCACCTTTGGCACAGATTCTGTTCCAAAGGCCAATGCCGCAATTGCCTGAGCTCCACCTATTTTATATATTTTTTTAATTCCTACTTCATTAGCAGCAACCAACACAAACGGACTTATCCCCACCTTTATGGGTGTAACCATGATAATCTCCTCAACTCCAGCAACTTTTGCTGGAATGCTGTTCATAATGACAGATGATGGATAAGAAGCAGTTCCACCAGGTACGTAAATACCTACCCTTTCTAAAGGTCTGATCTTCTGTCCGTACACTACACCATCTTTAAAATCCATCCACGTCTTTTGCTTTTGATTTTGGTGATAATCTTCAATATTTTTTATGGCTTTCCTCAAAGACGATAAAAAATCGCCATCTACTTTGCTGTATGCATCATCTATTTCTTCTTGTGATACCATTATTGTGCTCTCATCTAATTCAACGCCATCGTATTTCAGTGTGTAGTCAAACAAAGCTTTATCTTTCTTCATCTTTACATTTTGAATTATTTCATAGACTATGTCCTCCATACTTTTATCTTCTAATTTTGATCTATTAGTCAACTTTTCTATGACTTTGTAATCAATTGAGCTTCTAAAATCGTAAATTTCTATCACTATCACCAGCTCCTTCAAATCAATACTAAACCTAAACATATCTTTATATGGCACTTTTTAATTTGTATATTATTTCCTTTACCCTATCACTTTTTGTCTTCATGCTGGCTTTATTTACGATAAGCCTCGCACTGGAAGAAAATATCTCTTCATACACTGTAAGGCCATTTTCTTTAAGGGTTGTACCAGTCTCTACAATATCCACTATGACTTCAGACAGTCCTACTAATGGCGCCAATTCTACAGAACCATTTAATTTTATGATTTCCACATTTTCTCCTTTTTTTTTGTAAAATTCTTCAGCTATAGCTGGGAATTTCGTCGCAACCCTCTTATTGCTTAAAAAATTATCTTTCTTATTTAAAGGGCCTGCAACGACCATTTTACATCTGCCAAATCCTAAATCAAGAACCTCGTAACAGTCTCTTTTCAATTCCAAAAGCACATCTTTTCCGCAAACACCCAAATCTGCAGCACCATGCTCTACATAAGTAGGCACATCAGATGGCTTTACAAGTATAAAATTGAGATTATTTTCATGATCGTATATAAATAGTTTTCTCGACATCTCATTTTGAATGTTTGTAGTTATGCCACATGATGCAAATACTTCAAAAGACTTTTCTGCCAATCTCCCTTTAGGCAGCGCTACTGTTATGTTATCCATCTTACACACCTGCCTTGATAATCTCATCAAACTTCTTCCTATTCGCATATTCACTGTTATCCATATTTACAAGTTCAGCTATATTCCCTTGCCTTCTCAATCTCACCGCAATGTCGTATGCAACTTTTCTGTTTCTTTCATCAAAAACCACTGCCACCCTCTTAGGCTTTTTAGTGGTTATGCCGCTTTGGCTTTGAACCGCTAACATGGCTCTTTCAACGCTTATGGCAAAACCAGTAGCTGGTAAGTCTTTACCGTAATTTTTCAACAAGTTGTCATACCTGCCACCTGCACAAATTGCATAACCAAGGTCTTTTACAAACACTCTAAATATTAGTCCTGTGTAATAATCGATACTTTGAACCATGCCTAAATCAAACGTAATATAGCTATCCATGCCAAAATCTTTTAAAATGTCGTAAACTCTCTCAAGATAGTTTAGAGCTTTCATGGCGCTTTCAAATTCATATACGCCTTTAGCATCTTCTATAACATCTATACCACCAAAGAAAAGTGGCAAATTAGCTACCAATTCATAGTTACGCCCTGTAATGTTGTTGTATTTTAAAAAATATTCAATCTCTGACTGATTCTTGTCTTTAAGAAGTCCTTTTAAAATGTCTTCTTCTTCCTTAGTTAGCTTCAACTCAAAAAGTATCGACTTAAAAAATTCTGCTTGACCAATATCTACTTTAAAATCTTTTATCCCAATATTTTTAAGAGCCTCAATCGCAACAGATATGCACTCTGCGTCAGAATACTCATGATTTTTACCTATAAGCTCTATTCCTGCCTGTGTAAATTCCCTCATTTTACCTACTTGTGGATTATCATATCTAAAAACATTAGCGATGTAAGAAAATTTAAGCGGATATTCATGGTATTTTGTAGATGCTATTCTCGCCACTTGTGTCGTAACATCAGGCCTTAATGCCAGTAGATCTCCTCTTTTATCAAAAAACCTGTAAATATTGTTTTCGTCGAAAAAAATTCCTGAAGTCGTAGCAAAGTTGTCAAGATACTCAAATGTAGGCGGCATTATCTCTTCGTATCCCGATAATTCAAATGTATTTCTCAATATATTTTCTATGTTTCGCTTGAATCTCAACTCATCAGGCAAAAAATCCTGTACTCCATCAGGTAGATTCTTCATCAAAGCACCTCTTATTATTTTACTTTATTTTTGTAAAGTGATAAAGCAATAACTTGTTATTTAAATAATAATTTATTTTTGTCTATGTGTCAAGTACATTTTCAAAAATCCCACCTTAAAGAAGCTACTACCGGTAAATGATCTGATAAAGCAGAGTCAATGGCCTTTATTGATTCAACGCATATGCCTTTTGAATGCATTATATAATCTATTCTGACATTTTCGCATCCATCCACATAAGTGTGAAAAGCAGAATTTTGAGTATTTACAGCATCTTTAAGCACTCTGATTATTGTAGAATAAGCATCTTCTCCAGGTGTCTCATTAAAATCTCCAGTCATAATTACCGGATATTCCAAATTCGAAACGATCTTCAATATTTCTTGTGACTGCATCAATCTCTCTTTACGATTAAGTCCCAAATGGGTAGTCAAAAACCATATTTTTTTGTTTTCGTTTAGCTGTATTAGCGCTGTCAATACACCCCTTCTTTCACCTGTTGAGTAAATGTGATGATTCTTTTTCTTTACAATAGGATACCTGGAAAGTATTCCATTGCCAAACCATCCAAACCCAATTCTTAAATTGGGTCCAAAAGCATAGTGCATTTTAAGCCTTTTTGCCAGATACTTAATCTCGTTTAAAAAATATGAACGCTTTAAAAACACGTCAACCTCTTGCAACCCGACAATATCAACACCTGTTTCTCTAATCAAATTAGAAATCCCGTACAATGTCAAATTTCCTTCAATATCCTTTCCACCATGAATATTGTACGTCATAACTTTAACAATCATAATATCCCTTCATTTCATGAATTAATTCCAACAATATTATATGCTTAATAAATAAAGCAGAACCTCAATCGAGATTCCGCTTAGCATCATGTTCATTGCTTTTCCTTTTTATCTTCCACAAGCTTTGTAAAAACGTTAAAAAGCTCTATGGGTATAGGGAACAATATAGTAGAATTTTTTTCAGCAGCTATTTCTGGAAGCGTCTGAAGGTATCTCAACTGCAATGCCGCAGGCTCTGTAGATATGACAGCAGCAGCTTCTTTAAGTTTTTGAGATGCTTGAAACTCGCCATCCGCAAAAATGACTTTGGCCCGTCTCTCCCTTTCTGCTTCCGCCTGTTTTGCCATAGCCCTTTTCATCGTATCCGGAAGCTCAATGCTCTTTATCTCCACTGCAGTAACCTTGATTCCCCAAGGATCCGTAGCTTCATCCAACAACTCCCTAAGCTTTTCGTTAAGCTCTGCTCTCTTTGCCAGCATCTCATCAAGTTCATGCTGACCAAGTATTGAGCGCAATGTTGTTTGCCCAAGGAGCGTTGTACTTTGAGTGTAATTAGCGACCTTCGTTATAGCTAGTATAGGATCAAATACATTAAAGTAAACAACAGCATCAACATTTACAGGAACATTGTCTTTTGTAATGACTTCCTGCTTTGCAACATCGATTGTAAAAGTCCTTAAATCTACTTTTATTACTCTATCTATTCCAAATGGAAATATGACATTAAATCCAGGTCCTAAAAGTCCAGACAGTTTCCCGAATCGAAACAAGACTCCCCTTTGGTACTCCGTAATTACCTTTACCATGCCAGGCAGTATTATAAACGGTATGATGACTAATACAATGCCAATCACCGCAAAATTGACGTTCATATTTATTACCGCATATATATCCAAACCACACCAAATTATGAACGTCACTAGCATGAAGTAGAAATTTGCCATGATCTTTCTTGATGCTGCTATTGCCATCCATACAATCCACCAAATACCTTCAATAGCGAAAACACCAATAAAGACAGTGTTTAAAATTGAGATTGCCGATGCATCCATACTATTGCATCTCCTTTCTAAAAATCATCTTCAATTCTAATATTACCCAATTAATTTTCAATTTCAAGCATTAAATTATAAATTTTACATTAATTTTTAAATTGTTTCATATGGAACAAATTGTAAATAATAACTTTTTATGATGTTTCTCTACTAATCTTTTTAGAATTGAGAACAAACACAAATGAAAACAGAGCTAATATAAAGACGATTGCTTCTACGGCAAAAATGCTTTTTACAACTTTAGATTGATATAATGCAGAAAATATATCTGTTGCAAAATGAAGTAACAACGCATAAATAAAGTATTTAATTTTACTATTTTTCACACTGTAAAATACTAAAATTGAAAGCGCTATTTGTATTGTAAAAGCAAACAACCTTTCAAAACCACTTAACAAAAACATATACGACGGTGTATTGATAATAGAGCTTTTTATTTGTTGGACTGCTGCAGCAGGCAGTTTTGCCTTTAAAGCATCTAATGAGCCTGATTTTATCATGTATGAATACACCAAATTATTTATGTTACTAATGCCGCCAATAATGACTGCTTCTGCACCACCGTGTCCTAATCCATAACTTAAGCCATCTTTCCATTCGCGATATTTTTTTAGTAGTATTTTAAAACCTATAAGTCTTCCAAATTCCTCAAACACAGCCGCAGCACACGCGCCGTATATTGCATAAACATATGGGTATTTTAAAATATCAGTGTATTTAAATACAAATTGGTGAAGCAATGACTCTAAAATTAAAGCGAAAACAACGAAAATCAATACACCTGTTGCAAGAACTTTAAATGAAATCCTAAACCTTTTATAGCAGTAAATGATTAAAATTACAGGCGTCAAAATGGATATTGCCACTGAAATAATGATAAAGTAAATCTTTATATCATTGACCATACTTTTTCATCCTTTCTAATCATTTTATTAATGCTATCACTGAAATTATCAATATAACTGCCAATACAAATAGCCACGCTGTTGGCCTTGCAAAATTGAAAGTCCAGCCTACGCCAAATCGCTTCTCTACAAACAACGCTGGATCGTCAGGATTGTAGTAAATGAGCCCTCCTTTCCAATATTTATCGTCGTCTCTATCAACTGACGTCGACTTCTCATTTTCTTTGCCTATTTTTATCCTTTCACCACCTTGACCAGTCTTTATAGATAAGATTATCACAGCGATTGTTATGATCAATGCCAACAACAATGAAAAAATAGCCATAATATTTTGCCAACCCTTACCTACTCCGTACATAATAAACGCTGTTACCATCAACATAGCGTTGATTAGAATAGATGTAAACACAACGAAACCCGACCATATTCTCCTAAACCTTAAATTCTTTTCCTTTGAAATCTCTGGATCCGAAGGATCTATCTGTTGTTTAGCTAATTCAATCATCTTGAATGCAAAAAACATCAAACCTGTCATAAACGCCTGTACTATGCATATTGAAAACACTGACAAAATTGACTTATCAGCAAATGAATCTGCTTCACCTCGAAAATTAAAATGCATTGGTATTCTTTGTGGTATCTTCGGATACATATATATCCCTACAACTAATGTCAAAATTGCTATTGCTGCCGGCAATAAAAACCATAAAGGTGATACAACTATCTTTTCCTTTCTAAAATCTATGTCTACAACTGCTACTTCTTTTTTCCCCTTGCTCCACTCCCTTTTAGATTTTAATGCAGCTATTTCATGGTGGGCTTTCATATACATTGCAAGCATAATGATTACTTCAACAAAAATACCACCAACAGCAAAATTTATGTTTCTCATTCTGCTGATGACAAGAATCAAAAAGATTAAACTTATAGTCAAAAAATTTATTATATAAGAAGTTTTAATCCTTTGAAGCTCCTTATCATTTAAAAAGTCCTTAGGAACATGAACACCAAATACAATAGTCTTGCGAGTAATGAATGGCGTAATAACACCTATTATGATTAATATGAAATATGGCATCAAAAGATTGATAAAATATAATCCCTTCACTTAAAAGACCTCCTATTCTCCGTTTTTAAATTTATGCAATATATCTTCACATATCTTCAATATTTCATCTTGCATCATTCCTCTTGAATACGCATTTGCTAATATTGGCTGAAGATCTTTCTCCAATTTCTCGATAAAATTATCATCAGCAAAAGCATTTTTAGTTACAACGTAGCCTTTCCTTCTATGAACGCTTAGAAATCCTTCATCTTTCAAAAGATCGTAAGCCTTTTTCACTGTATGAAGATTTATGCCGAAATCACTTGCCAATTGCCGTATTGATGGCATCTCATCGCCTTCTTTAAGCAATCCTAAAGCTATTCCTTCTATTATTTGATTTTTTATTTGCGTATATATGGGAACATCTGACTCAAACTCTATCTTTAACAGCAATGTCCACCTTCACCTCCACTGTAATATCTGTTATATATATAGTATAACAAATATTACAAAAAGTCAATCACATTTATAAATCATATAAGAAAAATCAGCAGATAGACTTCATCTGCTGATTTTTATGCTTTTACAGGTACTTTCGTTCCCATAACCACGAGAACATGATGTATCTTCCCATCATCTTTTAGAATGAATTTGTTATCATCAACTACATTCCCATCTACAGAAATTTCACGTACGCCTCTGTTGACCATTTCGGGGTTTTCCACTTCGATTACATACTTCGTGTCATTTTTGTACATGTACTCTATTTTATACCTCGCCCAATCTTTTGGAACGCATGGATTGATGACAATTGCATCTCCTTCTTTCTTAAACCCCAAAATGTGCTCAATGCCAACTCTATACATCCATCCTGAAGAACCAGTATACCACGTCCAACCTCCTCTGCCTGTATTCGGCTCCACGGCATATACATCGGCTGCCATGACATAAGGCTCTACTTTGTACCTGGAGTTTTCTATAGGTGTCCTTGTATGGTTTATAGGATTTATCATAGAGTAAAGCCTATAAGCCTTGTCGCCATCACCAATCATTGCGTAAGCCATTATAGCCCATATTGCAGCGTGGGTGTATTGACCTCCATTTTCTCTTACACCAGGCACATACCCTTTTATATAGCCAGGATTCAAATCTCCTTTATCGAATGGCGGCGAAAGAAGCTTAATTATTGCATTGTCGTAGTCCACCAAGTAATTTTCAAGTGCATCAAGTGCTTCTTTCACTCTATCCCATTTTGCTGCACCTGAGATTGCAGCCCATGATTGCGCTATAGAATCTATTTTGCACTCATTATTCTGACTTGAACCAAGCGGAATTCCATTATCGAAATACGCCCTCCTATACCAGCTTCCATCCCAGCCATATTCTTCAATTGATTTTATTATGTCATTGGCAACTCCTTCATATTTTTCACACCTTTCATGGTCATTTTTCTCAATGCATATCTTAGAGAATTTTTTAAGTGTTACATGCATAAACCAACCAAGCCACACGCTTTCACCTTTTCCTTTATTGCCTACCATATTCATGCCATCGTTCCAGTCTCCAGATCCCATCAGCGGTATTCCATGCTGTCCAAATTTCAGTGAATGTTCTATAGCCCTTATGCAGTGCTCATAAACTGTGGCAGTTTCATCTGATACCTTAGGTCTGCCATACCTTTCATCTTCATCATCTTTTAAAGGTTCTTCGTCTAAAAACGGAATTTGTATATCTAATATTTTTGTATCATCTGTTACGGAGACATAATCCGCAACAGCGTACGGCAACCATAAAAGGTCATCTGAGTATTTCGTGCGTATTCCTTTGTCGGTTACAGGATGCCACCAGTGGAGTACGTCACCTTCTTTAAACTGGTGTGCACAAGCATTTAATATTTGCGCTCTCGTAAGCTCTGGTGCAACGTACACAACATTCACAGTATCTTGTAGTTGATCTCTAAATCCGTACGCACCACCGGACTGATAGAATGCAGACCGGGCCCAAATCCTACATGATATAGTCTGATACAATAGCCAGCCATTTAAAAGCAAATCGAAAGATTTGTCAGGTGTCGCTACATTTATTGTGCCGACAAAGTTGTTCCAGAACGTATTGACGTAATTCAATGCCTCTTTTACATTATTCATATTCTTGTAATAACTTACAATACGTCTGACATCATCTAAAGACATTCCAGTTCCCAATAAAAATGACAGCTCTTTTTCTTCATTATCTTCTAATTCGACAACAACTTGAATCGCGGCACATGGGCTTAACCCAATTCCTACATTATTCGATAGAGATTCCATTTTTAATGCTTCGGGTCGTTTAGTGTCAAAATCAGATCCCAGAAATTCCGACATGTTTCCTGTATATGATTGAACTTTGACAGATGAACTTATAAAGGAAATCCTGTCCTTAAAATCTTCATTGTACACATTTCTTATTAAGAGCCCATCGATTTCTTCATTCATCTCTGTAACCACATATGGCGATGTTATGCTTTCTGAAACGCCTAATACAGGTTTTATAAAGTAATACAAACTCAACCTTCTTTTCTCGCCACTTACGTTTTTTAACTTTACAAGCGATATTTTAACGGTATCGTTCATAGGCACAAACTCTAACATCTCATGGTTAATCCCTGAACATCCATGTTTAAATAAAGAATATCCGAATCCATGCTCAATCACATATTGTCCCTTATCCCTTAGCGGCTTTGGTGTTATCGTCCAATATTCACCTGTAAAGTCATCTCTTAAGTACAGAATCTCCCCGCCTTCGTCCAAAACAGGATCGTTTGACCATGGAGTAATTTTATATTCTCTGCTGTTTTCTGCCCATGTAAAACCGCTTCCTGATTCTGAAACTTGAAATCCAAATTTATAGTTTGATACAACATTTATCCAAGGCATAGGCGTTACCTTGTCGTCATCTAAATTTATAACGTATTTATGTCCATCTAAAGAAAATCCACCATACCCATTGCTGTAATGCAATTGCAAATTCTCTCTAAGTGGAACTGGATATGCCTTTCTTATGTTGCTTTCATCTATATTAAGCAATTTAGCTTTTTTAATATTTTTTGCTTCATTATATTCAATTTGTTTTTCAATAGGCATATCAGCAGTAAGAGATAATTTTGCTACTGTATTTAGCAAAATGTAATCTTCCTCTTTTAAACTACTTCTATTTATCAGAAACACTCCACCAAACTGCCCCATTATGTTATATGCAAAACTTCCATTTATCACGTCTTTGATTCTATCGCCCAATGAATCAATATATCCGCCTTTGTCATTGTTTAAAATCACTAAATCTACGTATAGCCCTTTCATTCTCCAATATTCATGAGCCTTAAGAAGCTTTTTTAATACAGGCAATTCCTCTTTTTTGCGTATTTCCAAAAGCACTATCGGTATATCCCCCGATATTCCATATGCCCACAGCCCAGATTGACCTTTTTGGTTTTTCAATATAGTATCTTTTTTTGCTATCCTGACGTGGCTTGAAAATACTATATGTGGAAGCATACTTTGGAAAAGCCATAATTCATCTGATTTAAGATTTAGGTAGTCTAATTCGACTTTGCCTCTGGATATTGACATTTCAAAGGCTCTTTCCGTCGCACTGGCATTTTTGTACTTATTAGCCAATTTGACTGCTTCTGCTTTTGATTCTGCTACAGCAGTAATGTATACAACTTTCACCGTTTCATTTGGTTCTAACTTAATCCTCTTTCTCAATGACATGACAGGATCCAAAACAGAGCCATCTGAATTTGACAATGGTTTATCTGCCTCTAAGGCAGCAGGATTCCTTAATGTCCGTCCTCTGCCAATGAATTTAGCCCTGTCTGTCTCAAACTGAGTATCGCCTATCGTCTCGCCACCATCCACGTATACAGCATGAGCAACCCACAAATACGACTTTTTTAAATCTCTGGGTCTTCTGTTTGCAACTATCATGTCGCTGTCAAACAAGATCTCTGTTTTTATAAACAACTTGTTAAAAGCAGGGTGCGCAATGTCTGCATTGATATCGCTTAAGACCGGTTCGAAATAGCTTGTAACTTCCAGCACTCTATCATGATCGCTGTGATTTTTTAACGTCACACGCCTTATTTCAACATCGTCTTCCGGTGATACAATGACTTCCGTTTCTGTATCTATATTCCCGACTTTTTTAATGAATTTAGCCATATCCTGCTTAAATACGACCTTATATTTTTCATCTTTTGTAAAAAATGGAGCATAAGTTGTAGACCAAGTGGTATTTGAGTTTACATTCTGGATGAATATAAATGTCCCATGAATTTCATCTAAAGCGTTTTTCCACCTGGTTACGTTTATTCCTTCCTTCTTGCTGTAACCCGTTCCTCTATCCGTCAAAACGACAGAATAATCTCCATTTGATAAAATATGCACCTGAGGAAGGATGTCATCTATCTCTTCTACGATCCTAACGTCCTTTACTTCTTCTTTTTTCTGCTCTTCAAATTCCTTTTGCGCCTCTACTTCTTCTCTAAGAATCATTGGACCGCCTGGTACTCTCTCTTGCAACAATATTTCCACAGATTTTATATACGGATCTGAGTGAAATCTTTCCTGCATCACGTTTTTATTTATAAAATTGTTTAGCGCAAGCATGCTCATGCCTAAATGGTGGGACATGAAGCTTTTCACTATAGCATACTTTTTCCCATAAGGAATTCTTTCTGGCGTAAAGTCAACAGCCTCATAAAGCCCATACTTACCCTCAACTCCAAGGTCTTTCAATCTTTTAATATTTTCAACAACAGATTTCGGATCTACCCTAAGTGATAGAATAGCACCATAAGGCGCTATGACAACATCTCGAGATAGTCCCCTCTTAAGCCCCAGCCAAGGAACACCAAAAGCTTTGTACTGGTAATTAAGCTTAATGTCAAACGAGTAAAAGCCTGACTCCGATATTCCCCATGGAATCCCGTATTTTTTTGCATACTTTTTTTGCATCATTACGACAAATTTGTACGTCTGATCCAAAATAGTATTTTTAAAATTTTTCATTATCAAAAGCGGCATAAAATATTCAAACATTGTACCAGACCACGAAATTAACCCTCTGTGAGCATTTTCTCCTGTCACCATTCTCCCCATTCTAAACCAATGTTTTGCGTCTACTTCCTTCTTTGCTATAGCTATAAAACTGGCTTGTCTTGCTTCAGAGGCAAATAAATCGTAATACGATTTAGTCAATTTTTCATCTTCTATATTGTAACCTATTGAAAAAAGCTGCCTTTTCTCATCAAACAATGGCCTAAACTCTGTTTTCTCTATAAGAATATTTAATCTAATTATCAAATCTTCTACTTTTTCTATTAAATGCTTCACATTTTCATAAGGCTTTATAAACTTTTCTTTATCAGATGACGGCATTTCTAAAATTTTTTCATACATTGCCTTCAAATTATTTAGCGTAATATCTTTGTTTGACTTAAGCATTTGTTCATATTCGTCATAATCATAAATTGGCGCAAGATCCTCCAATTCTTTTATATCAGAATCAATTGTATCGACAATTTTCATATACCATCCATCATCATCACTATATTTAATACTGCTTAAGCTGTCTTTAAGTTGTTTCAAGCTTCTATGCCAGTCTTCAATGGTGTAATCTCCTTCAAGCATCTCATATTTTATCTTTTTACTTTTTAATTCATCATTCACGATCTCAATTAAGTCTGATAAACCTGCTGGCAATTTCTCAGTTAGTGGTGTGTCTGGAACTTTTTTAAGGCCTTCTTTAAGCGCTATCATGTACCCAACGAGATTTCCGCTATCTACCGTAGAAATATAGTACGGCTTTAATGGCTCTAAGTCATCTGTCTTGTACCAGTTGTAAAGATGTCCATGCCATTTCTCCATCTTTTCAATAGTGCTGACCGTTTTATCTATTCTATCAACCATTTCTGAAGTAGTGATATATCCAAAGTCTCTTGCTGATATTGTAGAAGTCAAGTATAAGCCTATGTTGGTAGGCGAAGTCCTTCTGGCAATACCCGCATACGGATCTAACTGAAAATTATCAGGAGGCAGATAATTGTCATTTTCAGTTACAAAATCCTCAAAATACCTCCAAATTTTCCTGGACAGTTTTCTCAGCTCTTTAATGTCACTTTCTTCCATCACAAACTCGTGCTCAACAATAGGACTGCTTATCCGATACGCAATGTACGGCGACACAAACCATATCAAAGAAATTAAAATGGAGTATGGCAGCATATCACGTTTAAAGTACATGCTCATCAAGATTAAAATAGCGCCAATAGGGATAGACACCCACATTCTTTTTAAGAAACTGATAAAATCATTTTTAAGTTGCCTTTCCATATCAGCCGCAGTAACCCATTCTAACAGATTTTTTCTTGACACATAAACTCTGTAGATAGTTCTAACCACTGCATCTATCATTAAATATCCTTGATAAGGCAGAAATACAAGCTGCAATAAGCTTGCGTAAAATGTATTTTTTAAGCTATTTGCAAGCAAAATGCTGTGGTTACTCATCTCTTTTGATTTTTCCAGAACTGCATCAATTGCTGCCGCCATAAATGGTTCAAATAAAGCTAATATCACCACTCCGTACATGATGATGCTTTTAGAAGGCACAAGGTTACTTAAAAGAAGCAAAGCCAAAGCAAATGGAGCAACAAGGCTTCTCCTTAGATTATCAATTATCTTCCATTTTGAAATAATAGAAAGAGGATTTTCAATATGGTTGCCTTGTCTCGTCTTAATTCTTTTTGAAAGATACGGCAAAAGCTGCCAGTCCCCTCTAACCCACCTGTGCATTCTCATCATATATGAGTTGTATTTCGACGGAAAACCGTCAATAAGCAGTATGTCAGTCACAAGTCCAACCCTTACAAAAGAACCTTCTAAAAGGTCATGGCTTAAGATAGAATTATCAGGTATTAAATCTTTAAGTATAGTTCTAAATACTTCCACATCGTAAATACCTTTTCCAGTAAAAATGCCTTCTCCAAATAGATCTTGGTAAACATCAGATACAGCAGTTGTATATGGGTCAATGCCACCATTGCCAGCAAAAATAGAAGAAAACACAGTAGCTGACGAAGACAAAATATCGACTCCTATCCTTGGTTGCAAAAGCCCATATCCTTCAACAACTACATTTTTCTCATTATCAACAACTGCCTTGTTTAGCGGATGCATCATTGTCCCAATAAGCCGCTTTGCTGTATCCATGATCAAATTCGTATCCGCATCGAGTGTTATGACGTATTTTATCTTTGGCAGGTCATCGATATTGGCACTTTTTATGTAGAAGCTGGTATCTTTTGAACCCATTAATAGTTCGTTAAACTCTACTATAGCACCTCTTTTTCTCTCCCAGCCCATGTAAGCATTTTGTGTCTGACAATATACGCGTTTTCTGTGAAAATAGAAAAATATGTCTTTTCCTCTACCGTATTTTTCATTAAGCTCTCTTATTCCACCAAGAGCAGTATTTACTATTTCTTCGTCATCCTCCATTTTCTCCTTGTTTGCGTCTTTAAAATCGCCTACGATAGCAAAATAAAGGTTGTCCTCCTTATTTGAGATATATGTTACTTCTAATTGTGCTAAAAGCTCTTTAACTCTTTTTACACTTGTCAAAAGTACAGGAACTATAACCATTGTAGCGGCTTCTTTAGGTATTCCACTTTTTAATTCAATTTTAGGTATTATCGTAGGTCTTTTAATGTGTATTATCGCCCAGTTTACTGCCTGTATTACAAATTCGCTTATAGGAATTATCGAAATAGCTGCCAGAATAAATGAATATATAGCTGCCAAACCATTAAATATTAACAAAGCCCATAAAGCAGCAGACGCAAAAAGGGTCAAAGCAACTATAGATGCTATATAAAAAATGGCCATATGGCTTTTTACGACACGACTTACTTTTACAAAATTTTTCCTATGCCCTATCTTGCTTTCCAATATGCTTCTGCCTTTGCCAATTATATAAAATCCTACATGATTTATATACTCCGGCTTACTATTGTCATTTAAAACTTCCCTCGCACACTCTAAAGCCTTCCTTGCTACAAATGTCTCAGATGTTTTATACCTTTTGGCTATTTCCTCAATCTGATGTCTGTAATAATCTCTTGATTCAAAATCCATCATTTCATACGTACCATCAGGGTCTTGCCGCAAAATCTGTTCAACACTGCTAAGCTTCTCAAATATTTGAGACCAATCCAAAGTCGATACGTATTTAAGGCTTGTTATTGCATTGCCAATTGAAACTTGTCTTGCGGCTAATATCTGATGATCTAATTCAACAATGTCTGCAATATTTGTATCGTATTCTTGAAGAATCCTATCGATATACTGTACGATTACCCTCGAATCATCGCCTTCCATCCTAATCCTTTGAAGCAATCTTTCAAAAAAAGACGTAGGAATCTTCCCAATAGTCATTACTTTATCATGTATTAACTTTTTAATATCGTCAAATGCCATATTTTTATTTGAAAATATTATATTTGCTACTTCATCTGCTTTGCTCCACTGTTTCTGAGTTATGGTTATTTTCTCAGAGCTCTTTTTTATGTTTTCTATTAAAGCAATTTTTATCATAAGTCCAAGAGCCCATAATTCACCGCTTGATAGAAGCGACTTCGATTGATATGCATTGATAAAATCTATAATTGTATCTTCATCGATTTTCCCGTCTGTATGCGACACTAATTCCATGGCAATAGCGTACACTCTCGGATAACCCTTCAATATGCTATTCTTAAGTCCAGGAAGCCCTGAATAATAGCCTTTTGATAGGCTCTTTCTTATTTCTTTAACTTGTTCTTCGATTATGTAAAAATTGTCTAAAAGCCATTCGGCATCTTGCGATATAGATTGCGTCCTTTCTGCCATGTTGATATTTTTGTATACGGATTTTATGTAATTATAACTTTTATTCATGCGAGGTATAAGCATGTAATTTAACTTAGTATCTCTCATTATGTAGTGGTTTTGTGCTAATTCTTGGGCGTGTTTTTTAAGCTCATCGTGATTTAATAAAATATCGTGTAAATTTACTTCTTCATCATAATGATTACTTTTACTTTTCAATTTATCATAAATCATAAGTAAAAAAAGCGTAAACAAAGCTCCGATTATCATGTGTAAAAAAGTAGTCAACTCCAAGAAAAACACATCTCCTTTATCCCAAAATACTTACAAAATTATTATTCCCAATTTCACATTATTTTTTCTCATCAGAAATAAAAAACTCAAAATCATAGGCAATAATATTACACAAAAAAGATGATGCAAAGTTATATGCATCACCTTATACAAAAATAAAATTTTTTTATTTTCTTAAAGATTTAGGATAAAAATTCTTTATAACTCCTTTTACAGCTTTTCCCCAGCCTATCGAATAACCATTTACCGTTAAAAGCACCCATCCATCATCAACATCAGCATTTAATGTTTCACCGTGAATGTACCTTTCTATTTCTTCACCTTTTAAATTATAAATCATATTTACATCGTCTTTTTTTAATGACATAGCCAACCAATGTGACGGTTCAAATCTTT
The DNA here is from genome assembly GCF_002102475.1 of Thermoanaerobacterium sp. PSU-2. Classification (NCBI taxonomy): domain Bacteria; kingdom Bacillati; phylum Bacillota; class Clostridia; order Thermoanaerobacterales; family Thermoanaerobacteraceae; genus Thermoanaerobacterium; species Thermoanaerobacterium sp. PSU-2. The sequence continues at coordinate 191,698 of NZ_MSQD01000004.1, forward strand.
CCTTTTTAAATTGTCCCAAATCAAATCCTGGTTTATAAACCTTCAAGCCTGATAAGTTCATTTCATAAGGAACATGATACACATGCTGACCAATTTGGTGTAAGTTTAAATCATCTAATCTTGCTTTAAGGTACTTTTTTGAAAAATCATAAAAAAGATCTTTTGCTGCAATTTTTTTTATGTTAAGCTTCTTACTTGCTTTGTTGCCATCGTTAAAACTCCCTTTCTTTCTCAATTTAGCTATAAAATGTCCTTCCCCTTTAATTGAATGTGGCCAAAGGCGGACACATTTTTTTAAGTCGCTGCATCCATTGACCCATTCAGGATGACCATTATCAAATCCCTCATGGTTATAAATTTCTATTAATTCGAAATCACCGTGATTTTTTAGAAAATGGTCGATTACACCTTCGTTTTCTTCCGGCGAAAATGTGCATGTTGAATATACAATAATTCCGTCTGACTTTAGCATGTTTGCTGCACTATCTAATATCTTTTTCTGTCTAAGTGAACAGCTTAATACATTTTCCAAAGACCATTCGTCTATAGCTGTTTCATCTTTTCTAAACATGCCTTCGCCTGAGCATGGAGCATCAACGAGTATTTTATCAAAAAATCCTGCAAATTTATTTTCTAATCTTTCAGGTGATTCATTTAAAATTACGACATTCCTTATACCCATTCTCTCGATATTTTCTGCAAGAACTTTTACTCTCTTTGAACTTATCTCATTAGATACTAATAAGCCTTCCCCATTGAGCTTTGAAGCTATGTGTGTAGACTTACCGCCTGGGGCCGCGCTTAAATCTAATACCATATCACCTGGCACAGGATTCAAGGCTTCTACTACCGCCATAGCACTTGGTTCTTGAATATAATACAAACCAACATCATGGTAATAGTGCTTTCCTGGCTTATCATCGTTAGAATAGTAAAAACCAGAATCACACCATGGCACTGGAGATAAATTAAATGGCGATATTTTTAAGAACTCTTCAACTGAAATCTTTAACGTATTGACTCTAAGTGCTTTATATGGCTCGTTTTCATATTCCTTCATAAACTTCTCAAAATCATCCTTTAAAAGGAGCTTCATCTTTTTTGCGAATTCTTCCTTAATCTTTATAACCATTTCATCACCTTAATCACAATACTTTAATATTATTATACCCTAATCCCTTACACATGTCCTTTAATAATCATAAAAATCAAAAAAGAGATAGTCCATTTAAAACAGACTACCTCTTTTATAAATTTTTACCGGCAGCGA